>NVSZ01000012.1 GCA_002732845.1 Rhodospirillaceae bacterium | reverse complement strand
TCCATGTGACCTTGGTCAATTAGTCGGTATCAACCGCACCAATTTGGGTCATATCTGCGACATCAACCACACCTGCAGTATTTGCATTGACGAGGAAGAAACCCGCGCCCGGTGTGCCATCTGTATCCACATTGGCAACAATGATGTCACCAACACGCAGCATGTCTGCGGCATCATTGAAATAACCAGCGGTGTCGACGTCAGCCGCCAGATCGATGGTGGTGAAATGCCAAAGGGTAAACCCGTTGGCGTAAGCAAGAACGCTCAAGTCTTTTGAGGCATAAGCCATTTTTGATATCTCCTTTAAGCTTCAAGGCAACGCAATGAAATGACACCGGACGTATCAATCATGCCGGCACCTTGGCTCATCGAATTGTTGACAAAGTGAGCAGCACGATCACCGTGCCAGCTGACATCCGTTTTCACATCGGCACCAATCGCGTGACCAACAGCGGTCTTGTGATACCAATAACAATGACGGATGTTCGAGCCGTCTTTGGTGAGACCGGAATGCGGCATCCACAAAGCACCCAACCAACGTTTGGCTTGGGTCCCCTGCCACGGCAATTCATCATTACCGATGTAATCGGCATTGGCGAATTCTGGAATGCTCAACAAATCTGACCATTGTTTCCAGCCGATGATGGCAAAACGGTTGCCATCGTCTGGAACATCAGCTTCACCCAACATTTCAAACGCAGCCAGGACTTTGGCTTTGGTCAAACCATCGGTACCTGCACCCGCGTAATTGGTGGATTTGTCCAATTCGGTAATGATCATCTCATCAGTCTTGCGACCCAGAGCATAAGCACCCGCCTTGGCGACGATTTGCTGTTCGTTGGTGTTGTTTTTCAACTCATCGAGTTGGTCAACCCAATCACCGGCGTAGTAGTCATATAGACTGACTTCGATCGGTGTGTGATCAACGTTCATGACCGGAACTTTACCGTGTCGAGCTTTGGTGCTGGCGGTGCCTTTACCGACTTTTTGAAAAGTCGTTGAAGACCCTTGAATGCCGTCTTTGGACCGCACGGTGTTGCGAAGTTTGGAACCCATGTTTTGGTATTCCATGTGCACTTCCGCTTGGAAATGCTGTACGAATGACTTTTCGACGGATGTCGACATGTCGTTCTCCTTTATTTAATGTTTGAGTGAAAAAACGCGCCAAAATCGGGGTTAGGGGCAAGGGGCCTAGAACTCCCCCGCCGCCCCAATTGGCACGCAAAAATCCTTCCGGGCCGCACAAAAAAACCGGACCCTTTTAAACAAAGGTCCGGCTCGCGGTTATCCGGCGTGGATAAAAATGTTGGTCTTAAAATAACCTAATAAATATTTGGTCTTAAAATGATCCAATCTTGTATTTTATTTTAAAGTCAGTACCATCACGACATGGTTGTAAAAATATTCTCCTTTGTGTTCTTAATCGCCCTGATGATTTTCCGGGTCAATTTTGTACAGGCTGTCGAGATTGAAAACGGCCTCAACAAAAGCATTCATGACGATTATTGGTGGCGACCTGCTTATGACAAGGCTGTAAATCAAGAAGACTGTAGCAAAGCCGTATTGGTCTTAAACCGTGCTGTAAAAGCCGGAAACATAAATGCTCACGGATCACTTGCCGCATTCAATATAGATGGCACGTGCATGAACAAGAATTTTATAAACGCTATGTCTCTTTTTCGTTATGGGGCCGAACGGGGGCATACTTCCGCCGCAATTTTCATGGCGCAAGCCTATTTCCTTGAAAAAGGGGCCGATGACCCATCGGCAAAAAAGTGGGCTCACCGTGCCCAATTTGCAATGATGAGCCTAGAGCCCATGTATTGGGAAAAAATTATTCCCAGTCTACTGATCAAAGATCCCCTTTCTCCTCACCTTAAAAAGGCTTTTTCTTGGTATGAAAAAACACTCCAAGAAAACTCCACTGTTCTTTTTAAAATCGGCCAAGATTTTTTACACAACGGCACGTGGCCAGAATCAAAAGTACTGGCCTGTTACTGGCTGATGGAAGCGGCAAGAAAAGGTCATATTCGGGCCAATTTTCTTGCCGCACACCAACTTATTATGGGCGATGGCGTTTTGGTCTCCCCACGTTCTGGGACAGTCCGTCTTCAAGAAGCCGTTGAAGGAAATGATATTGATGCTCTTCTTTTTGCTGCCCAAATATTGGAACAAGGCCATGTCGCAAATCTAAGTTATGAAACCGCGTACTTTGCTCTGTTAAGGGCAGAATCCCTAGGCGCCCAAGTGTCAAAATCCTTGGATCGAATAGCGCCCTATCTTAGTGACTTAAGACTCAGAGAGGTCATGCACAGGGCTCAAGATACAACCTACTTCCCAACAATTTGGACACCTATCGGTCAAATAGAACCCTCATCTTGTGAATATGCCTCCCGGTAACGCTCTAACGTTGCTCTCTCTTCTTCAAGGTCACTCTCAGCTCTTTCTAGGCGGGATTTTATATCGGGAATGCCTTTCATTTGTTCTGAATAACCTGAGTATGAAGTAACAATATCCCCAGCAGAACCAAACGCAGCGGTTGCCGCTCCTAATCCACCACCCGTAGCTGCCCCGACGGCCACACCGACAACGCCTTCTTTGACAGCCCTATCACCAGCACTGCTAAAGACGTTTGCTACACGATTTGCTTCTTCCAGTTCTTGTTGAATTTTATCACGTGATCTTCGAACCGACTGAACGGCAAGTTCAGCATTTTGAATATCTTGAAGTGTGACTTTTCCTTTTTTATTCTCCTCTTCTTTTTTCAATTCGGCAACACGACGTCTACGGTCTTCCTCGGCTTTTAATTCTTTTTTCCGTTTTTCTTCTTCTGCCTGTTTCTGCCGAGCGATTTCTCGTTGTTGAGCATGTTTTGCTTCGGCTCGTTCAATGCTCTGGGCATTATCTTCATTCCGGCGTGCATTGACGTAATCAACGGTTCGCATATTGTCGCTGCTTTCTCGCCCTGAAAAATCTGCACCGCTTTGAGCATCATTTTCAGAGGCCTGATCGTTACTTTGTGCCCCGGCATTCGCATCGCCAAATTGGCTGTCGTTGTCGTCACTGCTGTGGCCCCAACGAAATTCCAGTAGTCCCGTTTTAGGATTAATCGAACCACCATCGGTAACGTCATGAAGAAGTTGAGCTTCGGCAGGTGTAATGTGGGCTAAGACTGTATCTCCGCCTTGACCTAAGTCTTGCAGATGGCGAGCCTGCATACGTTGGATTTCATTTTCACTTTCACCGCTTGGTTTCATCACCCCATCAACACGAAGCCCGTGTGCTTTTTGAAAGGCTTCGATAGCCTTAAACAAAGCCCGGTCAGGAAATTGGGTCAGCCCCCACTCTGGCATTTCATATAATCCTTGTCCGTGTAGAAATGTTTTCGTCCGTAAAACATCCTTTGGTTCTGTATTTCGATTAGCAGCTAAGGCGTTTTTAAGTCCAAATATGTTCCTCACGTTCTATCCTTTCACTATTTCAGGGTTATAAAAACCACGGGCGTCTGTTTAATGAAAAACAAACGCCCGTGGTAAAAGGTGGGAGCCAGCGACTTCAACGCGCTCTCCACCCCGGCAGATCTTCCCCGCGAGAGAGCGTACGGGGAAGACCAATTCAAACATGGCTTTCTGCCAAGTTTTATTTAAGCCGACGTTTAAGCAACGCCTTCGGGATACAACGCTTTAAAGCCATCACGTACGCGCGCCACAAAGGCCGGATCACGATCACGCCAATAGCGTGGATCGTTCATCATGCTGCGCAGTTCTGTTTCATTTGCCCCTGTATCGTTTTGGCTTTCCCGGCTAAGACCCGGTTCGCGATTGAGCATCATTTCATGAATAGCAATCACGCCCTTGGCGGTGCCGCTTAAAGTCTCAAATACATCTTCACCAAGGTTGGCTTGACCCCACGCGCGAATTTGCGGTTGGATGGCTTTGAACCGTTGTTCGCTGCCAAAATGATCGATCAAACTGGTGGTTTGTTTTTGTTCATCAAGCTGTTTTGAATATTGCTGAAACAAAGGCAACAAACGTTCATGAGCAAGGTCATAAACCAATTGTGCCTGAGTGTTTGAAAAACCAGTATCAAACAAGCGTTGGTTCACACCCTCGTCAACTTCCAACAAATCGTTCACATCCAATTTATAATCCGAAGCACTGGCCGGGAGGTCATCGTTCTGGGGTGAACGTGCATAACGTTCAAGTTCACGATATGACCGGGCAAGATCTTCGGTGCGAGGTTCACCTGTTTCTTCATCCCAAAATTTTCTAGGCATCCATTTTGGAGCTTGCGTTGGTAGATTTTGATTCATGTTGTCGTTTGGCATTTTAGTCTCCTAAGGTTTGTTAAAAAATTTGTTTATTACTGACCCTTACGGCCATTTTCGTATTGCGATTTTATGTACGTCACCAATTGGCGCTGACCTTCCGTGTGACGCAGCAAGTCCGCAGATGCATCAGGACCGAAGGACCGATTCAAAGTTATGGATTTAAGATGTTTAAGTACCTTTTCCCCTGCGGGACCTGAAAAGCACCGCGCATACGCCACACGCAATTCACGTGCGATGTCGGGCAATTCAGCCGTTGCGGATGATGTTTCGATCTGAACATTATCCCGTTCAAACCAAGACCACCCTGTACGTTGATCAGACATTGTTTTGATCCTTTACATCCATATTCAAAGCATCCCGAGGAGCCGCCATATCCAGTGGCGATATGGCATTTCCAACGGGCATATCGGTCGCAACACTCGGTTGCTCCGGCATCAGCCCCGGCACCAATGCGGCCAGTTGCTCCAAAATTTGTGGCTGTTCAGCTGACGCTGGAGCCTCCGGGTTTTGAACCTCTGCCTGTTGGCTTAGGTCCTTTTCAGAAATCAGCAAATCTTCCGGCACACTAAAGGCCCGTGCCAACCATCTGGCCGTGCGTGACACGTTGATGATTGACGTGGCCTCTGGTCCCATGGTGCGGATTGTATCCATCCACATCATGGTATTTTGGGCATCTTCCTTAGCTTGGCGACGGGCTAAGGGTGATCGATAATCGATATCAACAGTACGCCCATCAATCGTGATCGGAATAATTTCACCCCGCCGACGCAAAATAGACATGCCCCGTTCAATCAAAGGACTTAACAATTCAGATTGCAGCCGACCATAGGTCGCGCCCAAGGCTCTTGCCGTGTTTGCCGAACGCTCTAAAATTTCTGTTGCGGTCATTTTGGTGCTAACCGCTTGACCCAATTTATCAATCAGCAAGGCGCTGCGAATGTGTCCGCGAATATCGTTAAGAACAATGTTTGATGTATCCAAACGGGCCGGTGATTCCAATGGTGTCAGGCCTTTTGAGCCAACCGCCTTCGGAATAATTGCCCCCGGCACCAATTTAATGTTGGCCGGGTTCAATACGCCATCATCTTCGGCCTGCCAAATCCCCGTAACGGCAATGGATGCGTTTTTCAAAATCAACTCAACAACTTTGTTTGCCGTTTTAATATCGGGTAAAGCCTTCATAACAGGCGAGCGGCCATAAATTTCGCCAGGGGCTTTTAACCACCGAAACGCAATAAACGGCGAACTTTCAAATCGTCCTTCCGCAAGTTTTGTGGCTTCGTTCACCAAGCCCATTGAAGGTTCAGCTATGGCCATATAGGCATAGCCCTTATCATCGGGGATAACGGCTTCGATCACGCTGATTCTGATTTCTTCAGCGTTTTGCGCGCTTGTGCCTTGACGTTCCATCGGCGGAGCCTTTGGATAACGTTTTTTCAATTCACGTGGCGTCAATTCCATGCGACGCAAAGTGCCGTCTAATTTGCCACCTGCACTGTCTTCAAAAACGACATCGAACAAAGGCACCGCCGTAAATTGAAATGCTGAAGCTTCGCCCAACGGACTTTCTTCCAACATCAAACACGCCGTACCCGCCGTCACCAGATCTAAAAAGCATTGATGAATTTCAATGGTGAAGTTCGAACGATCAAAATGAAACTGAAGAGTCTTTGCAATATTTTCCAATTTTGGCGAAATAATTTCCGCATCTTCATCATTCACTTCGGTCCCCGCCATCAGGCCAATCCATTTTGACCAAGGCGGCGTTAAGTTCGATAGCAAGCTGGCCGCCAACTGATCTACGGCGTCGGGAGCCGTACCATCAAATAATTTATCTGCTGTTTTGGCCCCGGATTGTTCACGGGTCCCTCGCAACGGAAGCGCATAATCATAACATTCTGTCCAATGCGATTCCCAAAGACGCCGACGCTCTTTGGCATTTTTATAAGTGCGCATCACCTGTTCAGGGGTCAGCTGCGTATTTTGCTCCTGCATGGTCATTCTCCTAATAAGGATTTTTTCTGGGGTGCGGCTTCATTGGTTCCAAGCAAACCTCGATCCGAAGTAACAATGGTGCCGGCTCGTCCACGACGCCGCCGGTCCATAGATTCCAGACGTGCTTTTTCTTCTTCAATTGCCGGATCAATGATTTCGGGTACGGGTGGCAAGGGAGGTGGTGATGGTGCTGAGAATATTCCGCCCATGATTGGGACTCCTTTTTCTAGGGTAAGACACGAAAAAACCCGGAGAATGTTCTCCGGGTTTGCTGTAGACGCAGTAGTGGCCTTTCGTTAAAGAGATTAATATCCTAACCTTTCGGAAAAGTCAAGGACTTTTTTCACTTCGGTTTCATTTAAAAGGAATTTATATAATGCGTACGGGGTAAAAAGGCCCCTTTTTTGCAATCCTAAAGAGCGTTTTACGGCTTCTACGCAGGTAAAAGGTCTCCAAGGCAAGGAATTTGCCGTTAGGGGGCGGACATAGGTCTCAACAACGCAATAACCTTGTTCAACTAAGCCACCCTTCAACACTTTACCATCCTGAAAGGACCATACTGAGATTTGCGTCGCCGTAGAGAGCGGGTTATAAAGCACCCACTTTGAGCCCTCCGCCTCCCCACCGTCACTGCTTTCAATAGCGCATTCAATCAAGCTAAAACAATGGCGAAAGCCGGGGTGCAGGACACGCAACCACGCCAAGTCTGTCTGATCAGAAAATATGACCAAAGCTCTTTTTAAGGGTGTTTTAAGATTGTAATCTGAAATGCATGTCGTCAATGTCTACAATCCCTTTTGATTTCAAAATTGTCGATAACTTGTCTAAAGCTTCGCCCCAAATAGCCCAAGTCCGTCGCTCGCTGGACACACGAGGATCGGGCGGTGCATTTTTCCAACCGAATTCTGCTAGGACTCTTAAATGTTCAGAATTTAACTTTTTACGTTTGTGCAACTGCATGACAAATCGATATATATCATCTGGATCGCAAGGGCGCCCCTCGATGGATTCAACTTTTAAGGAAAGCGCGCCTTCGCGTCTTGCCCGCTCCGAACGGACATACCAAAACCAAGCCTCTTCGGTATCTTTAAAAGGAATAAGCTTTTTAGAAAGTTGAGGCTTAGGAAAAAAGTTAAACTTCGACATTTGAACCTCTTATGCATGTAACTAACTCAATATATACTCTCTTTAATCATTTATAGCGTCGATTTTCTCCATGTCAACAAATTAAGTGTATTTTTTCCTAATGACATTTAGGTAATATTCTGTGATATTCTTCCCATGTTAAATCATGCAAACGTTTGGAGAGCTATTGATCAGATCGCGGTGGCCTATGGGCTGTCGGTTTCTGGCTTGGCAAAGAAGTCTGGCTTAGACGCCACTACATTTAACAAGTCAAAGCGGCAAACCCGCGATGGCAAGTTAAGGTGGCCGTCGACAGAAAGTGTTTCAAAGATTTTGGCCGCTACCGGTGCCGATCTTCAAGAATATGTCGCTTATGTCGAAACGGGCCAACGTGCAGCACCGCAAAACATTCCTTTGATTGGATTGGCGCAAGCGGGTTCCGCTGGTTATTTTGATGATGCGGGATATCCGACGCGAGGCGGCTGGGATGAAATTTCATTCCCCGGCACCACCGATCACAATGTCTTTGCCTTGGAAATTTCCGGCGACAGCATGGAACCGGTTTTTCGCGACGGTGATATTGTGATTGTATCGCCCGAAGAAAGCGTGCGCCGTGGTGATCGCGTTGTGGTCCGCACCAAAGATGGTGAAGTTATGGCCAAGGTTCTCAAACGTAAAACAGCTGGTTATATCCAGCTGAGTTCATTCAATCCGGATCACGAAGACCGTGAATTCCAACTGGATGCTGTCGATTGGATTCACCGTATTTTGTGGGCGGCGCAATAACCTTTGCTAATCCGCAAGGTAATCGCCATTTAAAGCCTCGGCAATCAGTTCCGCCGACTCTTTAACACCGTATAGAGCAAAAAAGCTGCCCATGCGGGGGCCCTGTTCTTGGCCCAGCAACACTTCGTAACACGCCTTAAACCAATCGCGCAGGTTTTCAAAGCCGTGAGCCTTGCCGATTTCAAAGACTTCCGTTTGGATGTCTTTAGCAGAGGTATCCGCAGCCATGTCCAACAATTTTGCTTGCAAGGCTTCCAAAGCTCCGCGTTCCGTATCGGTGGGGGCGCGGTATTGTTTTTTGGGCTTCACAAAGTCTTTGTAATAATTAATCGCATAACCGACCAGACTGTCGAGAATTGGCGAGTTTTCAGGTGTCGCGTCAGCGTTGTAACGCGAAATAAAGTGCCACAGCACCGTTTTTTCTTCGGAATGGCAAACGCTGGCCAAGTTCAACAAGATGTTAAAGCCAAGTCCAGCACCTTCGGGATTAGGCGGTATGCCGCCATGAATGTGCCAAACYGGGCTGTTCAGTTGATCTTTGTCTTCTTGCCCATCGAATTTTGACAAATGAGACAGATATTCATCAACGGTTTTCGGAATCACATCAAAAAACAGGCGCTTTGCCGTTTTAGGCTTTTGATACATGAACAAGCTGAGGCTTTCTGGTGTGGCATAGCGTAACCATTCTTCCATGCTGAGCCCATTGCCCCTAGACTTAGAGATCTTTTCACCATTTTCATCTAAAAACAATTCATACGTCAGGTTGGTCGGCGGTGTGCCGCCCAAGGCCCGGCATATACGGCTGGACAGACGAACGGAATCGATCAAATCCTTGCCCGACATTTCATAATCAACGTCTAGGGCCACCCAACGTCCGGCCCAATCGGCTTTCCATTGTAATTTTACATTACCGCCCGTAACCGATGTTTCCACCAAAGAGCCATCGTCATTTTTGTAAACGATGGTGCCATCATCAGGCTTAGTTTCGACCACGGGAACCTGCAACACATGGCCGGTTTTTGGGCAGACCGGCAAAAACGGAGAATACGTGGCGCGGCGTTCTTCGCCGAGGCTTGGTAAGATAATATCCAAAATCTTGTCATGGTTTTGCAAAATTTTCAGCAACGTCGCGTCTAACGTTCCGGCTTTATATTCTACAGTCGCTGATTTGAAATCGTACTCAAAACCAAAATCATCCAAAAAAGAAATCAACCGAGCATTGTTATGGTGAGCAAAGCTTTCGTGTGTACCAAAGGGATCTGGCACAGCTGTCAACGGCAAGCCAAGGTGCTGGTTCAGCATGTCTTGGTTGGGAAGATTGGTCGGAACCTTGCGCAGGCCATCCATATCATCGGAAAACGCAAACAATTTGGTCGGCATTCCAGTCAGGGTTTCAAACGCATGGCGCACCATGGTGGTGCGCGCAACTTCGCCAAACGTGCCGATATGCGGAAGCCCCGATGGCCCGTATCCCGTTTCAAACAGAACATACCCTTTTTGGGGAAGCTTGCCGTTTAAAGCCTTCAACAAAGCGCGCGCTTCGGCAAATGGCCAAGCTTTTACGTTTTCGGCGAGTTCTTTGAGGGCATCGGTGTCTAAATGGGTCATGTTCTTAAGCTCGATCAGGTGTTAAATTTGATCGCAAAGTAAGGCCCCACGGGGTTAACGTCAACCATTGTCGATCATTACCTAATCATTGTCATGCGCTCTCAAAACAATGCTCAATCCACTTCGCGGTTAACTTTTCAGACACGGCGTTTTGACGCAGGCGGGAATTGAGGCTGGCGAAGTCGACCAGGTCCAATCTTTGGTCCTGATTAAAGCAACTGAACACCACTTTGACCTCGCCCGTTTCTGGGTCCACATGACGTTGCAAACACTGTGCGCAGATTTCTTTCATCATGCATTGCATCGGCGAGTTGATGGACCCATAGCCCTTGTGATCGGGTTTAAAGAAGTCTTTCAACACGCCATGACGCGCATCGGTCACGGCTTTCATCATCATGTCCGAACCAATCGCAATGACCCGGTCCACGTCCAAAATATGAATAGAGGTTTCGCCCAATTCACCGTTTCCGTAGGCCTGCATGGCCTGAACAATATTTCCGGTGAAGCTAAAATCCGTATCCCGATCGACTTCGAAGCCGGGCTCCTGATCGCAACACCACACAATCGTATCGGCGGCTTTTTTAATATTTTCAATGTGATARCGRTCATTTAYRCCTTTRTAMGCRGCAAAGTACAAAACYTTTGAGCCCGCTTCRCGYAASGCYTGRCCRATGGAAAACARCACMGCATTGCCCAATCCRCCRCCYGCCAACAACACGGTTTCACCGCCCGGCGTTTCGGTGGGGGTTCCGGTTGGGCCCATCAAAATGACCGGTTCACCTTTGCTTAAGGAAGCACACAAATTGGACGACCCGCCCATTTCCAAAACGATCACACTGACCAAACCTTGGTCCCGGTCCACCCACGCGCCCGTCAACGCCAAGCCTTCCATCGCCATTTTGGTATTGACGTGCACAGACGTCACGGCTTCGAAATTTTGCAGGCGGAAAAATTGACCGGGTTTAAAAGCATTGGCCGCAAACGGCGCCTTAACCACCACTTCAACAATGGTCCGATTGTGACGAATGACAGAATGCACGGTGGCCACAAGGCCTGTGTCCAGTGCCATAACCAAGGCCGCATAATCCACTTCGCTGGGTTTCGATTTGTGCAGAACTTCGCTGACAACCGGGTAACCTTGCTTGGCACTGGCCATGGCTTTGACCACGTTTCCGGCAAAACTCGGGTGCAAGTCGCCAAAGAAGCTCATGGATTTTCCGCTCTCGGCATGCATCAGTATTTGAACTTTTTCGGGCTTATCCGTCCATTCCGGAGATACTTTTTTTCCTTCAGAATCAACGGCTTGGAAATACTTTCCATCCAACGCCGCAAAGTCTGGATCTTCGCGCGAGAGCACCGTATTGGGCTGGGTTCCGGCCGCCACCAGCACCGCGCGGGCGGGCAATGTCACATTTTTGCCGGTACCTTGAGGGCGTCCGTCTTCGCCAATTTCTTGAACTTCCAAGGTCAACGCCTTGGCCCAGCCGAAGTCATCAATCTCGACAGCCAAAGGTGATACGAGCTCGGCAAAATTAATGCCCTGTTCCAGCGCCTTTTCGACTTCTTCGTGGTTCAGGGTATAGCTGGGCGCGTCAATCAAGCGGCGGCGATAGGCAATGGTCGCCCCGCCCCACGATTGCAACAGTTCAGAAAAGTCAGGGACGCGGCGTTCGGCCTTGGCCGCCGCCCGTTCATAGCGAATGGCGCGCCCGTGTTCTAAGAATTCTTCGCCGATGCATGCATCTTCTTCGGTCCAGCGTTCCCGAACTTTGTCTGCGCCCAACTTGGCTTCTAACACGTCATACCGTTCTAAGAATTTTTCAACCTGTTTGACGTAATAGGCCAAGGCTTCGGTTGCCGTATCGATGGCCGTCAAACCACCGCCAATGATCACGGCGGGCAGGCGCAATTGCAGATTGGCAACGCTGTCGTCTTTCGCCGCCCCGGTCAATTGCAACGCCATCAAGAAATCAGAAGCCTGCCTGACCCCGCGCGCAAGATTGTTTTTGATGTTTAAAACGGTGGGTTTTCCGGCCCCCATGCACAAGGCAACATGATCAAAGCCCAAGGAAAAGGCCTGTTCTTTGGTCATTTGCCCACCAAAACGCACCCCGCCATAAAGGCGAAAGGCCGCGCGACGTTCCAACAATAATCTTTCTATTTTCAGGAAGTTTTTATCCCAACGGACCGTGATGCCGTATTCGGCAACGCCGCCAAATCCATCCATAGACCGCGTTTCCAAAGGATCGCAAATGTCGTCGATGTCTTTAATAGGGGTATACACACCCAACCCTGCAAGTTCGGGCGGCAAGGGTTCAATCTTTGCCCCATCGATGGCAACGATACCATGGCCTTCGTTCATCAAATGATGGCTGAGCGTCGCGCCCGCAGGCCCCATGCCGACCACCAAAACCTTGTAGCCACTTTTGGCTTTGGGCAAAGGTCGTTCAAGGTTGAGCGGATTCCAGCGGGTCAAAAGACTATAAACCTCAAACCCCCAGGGCAGTTCCAAAACATCCTTAAGGGCGCGGGTTTCCACTTGAGGAATGTTCACGGGTTGCTGTTTTTGATAGATGCACGATTTCATACAATCATTGCAAATCCGATGTCCGGTTCCGGCGCACAACGGATTATCCACGGTGATCAAGGCCAACGCGCCGACCGCGTGACCTTGCATTTTAGCCGCATGCATTTCGGAGATTTTCTCCGTTAAGGGACATCCAGACAGTTCAACTTTGGCCGCATTTTTTTGATAGTCCCCGGTTTTGCGATCACGCAACCCAATCGAACATGAATCTTTGCCACGATCATGGCACAGCACGCAATAATGGATCTCGTCCAAGGCGCCGATTAAATCACAGCCTTGATCCGTCAACGCAAATCCATCACGCGGCACGCGGCGGTCTTTGGTGAAATGGATCGCATCTACACCCGCCACCTCTGTTTGGTCGAGTTCAATAAGGTTATCGAAATCCATTTTTGCCGGCTGACGAAACAAAATATCATCCGCATGGCGCGCGTGGCCTTCAGCGCTGAGGGTGGCCCAAACCGCATAATCAACGGCCTTTTGAATATTGTCGGCCTCAGATTCTTCGTTTTCGACCCACCCCATAACGGTTTCGGCAAAGCTGATTTGTGTCAATTCGCCGCCCATCAGGCTGGCCAGTTCGCTTTCTAAAGCCGGACCATCAATCTGATCTGCCTCTTCTATTTTTTTGCCTTTTAAGGACCGCCGTTGAACGAACAGGCGTTTACAGGTGTAGAGAACATCCAAATCCAGATGCCGCCCGCTTAAGGCCGAAAGAGCCTCGGAAATACCAAAAAGTTTACCGACAAAGGCGTCCACAAAGGGGCTGAGTTCCAACAACAGGTCTGCGGTGGCTTTGTTGTCCAGATCCGCCGGGGCCTTACGCGCGGCCAAAAGACGGGCTTTGAGCTCCCCATCAACTTCACCGACATGATCTAAAAAGGCACCATCTACGCTGGCTAGTTTGAGATCGTCGTATAGGTCTTCAAAGCAAAGATCGAATGCCAAAGATAACTTGGTCATGAAGTTGTTGTCCCATTAAAGAGTATTTCATTGTATAAATAGTATCGCATCAAATGAGGAAAGACCATGACAGAAAACGATCAATCTGGCCCCCAAGAAGCACTCGGTTATGCGGGGGATATGACCCCAACCGAAGCTTGGCAAGCCCTTACCGATAATCCCAAAGCTGTTCTCTTAGATGTGCGCACGCCCGAAGAATGGACCTATGTAGGCCTACCTAATTTAGAGGCTTTGCAGCGCGAGGTGTGTTTGGTGCCGTGGGTGTTTTTTCCGCGCATGGATATAAACCCACAGTTTGTCGAACAACTTAAAGCCAGCGTCCGCCTGACCCCGGACACGCCAATTTTGATTCTTTGTCGCTCGGGTGTGCGGTCCATTGCTGCGGCCAAAGCCTTAACAAGTTCTGGTTTTACAGACTGTTATAACATTTTATACGGATTTGAAGGCAACCCAGACACCAACAACCAGCGTGGAAAAATCAGCGGCTGGAAAGTTGATGGTCTGGCTTGGCGTCAAAAGTAGGCGTCAAAAGCAGGGGCCTCTTTAGCTTCCCTTAATTTTCAGAACTTTCCGCTTAAGAGGGGCCGAACCGGCTTTTCCGCCTTTTCCCTTAGTGCCCTTAGCGAACCGAGCGGCTTTTCCGCCACCTTTTGGTCCGCCGACAAATTTCTTTGGACGGTTGGTGGGTTTGCCGATGGGTTTAACGGTGGGTTTAACTGTGGATTTATCAGTCTCGCCTGAATCCGACTTTTTAGCCTTAAACGGCTTTTTGCCTTTGGGTTTCTTTTTATCCCAAGGCTTATCGCCAGATGTCTTTTTATCCTGTGGTTTATCCCAAGACTTTTTGTCTTCCCGACCATCTTTATCCTGATCATCAAAAGAAGGCTTTTCAGATTTTCTTTTAAAATCGGGTTTGGAATTTCTGTATTCTTTTTTCTTACCTGCGTAAGGTTTTCCGCGCACGTCTCTTGCGGAATCTTTGGGCTCAGCCGGAATACCGTCCAACCGTGTTACGGTGATGGTTTTTTCGACCTTACGGCTGGGGCCAACGGCTTCTAAGAATCTGTCCACGCTGCCGGGTTCAAGTTCCACATGGGTTTCATCATGATGGATGCGAATGGCGCCGATTTCATTTTTGGTAACATGACCCGCGCGGCACAACATCGGCAACAACCACCGGGCTTCGGCGGTGTGTTTGCGACCCACATTTAACGAGAACCACACGCCGTTTTTAAAGTCATCACGTGATGACCGTTGTTTGCGGTCTTGGCGCTCGTAACGATCGGATGGGGCCGGACCGGAATCCAACAGCTCTTCAGGGGCCGGTTGCTTGGCGGTTTGGGACCGCACAAAGGCAACTGCGATTTGTTCGGCACTGTACCGCGATAACAATTCAGCCGCAAAAGCCCGGTCATCGTTCGTTAGATCTTCGCTTAAAATTTCCGCCGTCAAAATGCGTTCGCGGTCTTTTTTCATGATGTCGTCGCTGGATGGCGGCTTCGCCCATTCGGCGTCAATCCGCGCACTATCCAACAAACGTTCGGTGCGTTTGCGCCAGTTGTGGGGGATGATCAACGCGCAAGTTCCCTTGCGACCGGCGCGACCTGTGCGCCCACTGCGGTGCAACAAAGACTCTTTGTTTTTGGGAATATCGGAATGAATGACCAAATCCAAATTCGGCAAATCAATGCCGCGCGCCGCCACATCGGTGGCAACACATACCCGCGCCCGACCGTCGCGCATGGATTGCAGCGCATGAGTACGTTCGTTCTGGCTCAATTCACCCGACAACGCGACAACCGAAAATCCACGGTTGTTCAGGCGGCTGGTCAAATGGTTCACGTTGGCCCGCGTGCCACAAAAGACAATAGCGTTTTGCGAATCATAATATCGCAACACGTTAATGATCGCGTTTTCTTTATCATTGGGGGCAATGGTTAGGGCTTGGTATTGAATGTCAACGTGCTGCTTTGAATCTGATTGAACATTCAGGCGCACGGCGTCGCGTTGATAGCGTTTGGCCAAGGTCGCAATGGATTTGGGCACGGTCGCCGAAAACATCAGTGTGCGACGATCCTTAGGGGCGGAACCCAAGATGTATTCCAGATCATCGCGAAAGCCCATGTCGAGCATTTCATCGGCTTCGTCCAACACAATGGCTTTTAAGGCCGAAGTATCAAATGATCCGCGTTCGACATGATCGCGCAAACGCCCCGGTGTGCCGACCACGATATGAGCGCCAAAGTTTAAATTTCGGCGTTCGGTGCGCATATCCATGCCGCCCACGCACGAAATTACCTTTGCCCCGGTGTCGGCATACAACCATTCCAGTTCCCGCATCACCTGAAGCGCCAATTCCCGTGTTGGGGCAATCGCCAAAGCCAAAGGCTTAGCGGCTTTACCAAAACGATCTGCGCCATCCAATAGGCCCGGTGCCAAAGACAAACCAAAAGCCACGGTTTTACCTGATCCCGTTTGTGCGGAAACCAAGATGTCTGTGCCTTCGAGTTCAGGCGCCAAAACGGCTTTTTGCACGGGGGTCAGGGTTTCATAACCACGATTGGTGAGCGCAGATTCAAGCGCCGGAAGGACACCTTCAAATTCAGACATATCATTTCTTTCGGAGTGCACATTCAGCGTGCGGGTTTTGCGCGCGAAATCGTTCGCAAGCGCATTTAGGACTGTTCTACAGTACTCAGGGCCTTAAAGCCAAGAGAGATTACGCAGTACGGCGGAAATAAACATTATTTCCAGATGGGTTTACCAGAGCCGGGCAACCCTAGTTCGTCCCAGATATCGCTAACCTTATCGACCACATCCTGATCCATGCGGATTTTTTCGCCCCATTCCCGTTTGGTTTCGGGGCCAATTTTGGTGGTGGCATCAATGCCCATTTTAGACCCTAGACCTGAATCCGGGGACGCAAAGTCCAAATAATCAATCGGCGTATTTTCAATCATGGTGACGTCACGGGCCGGATCAACGTTGGTGGACATCGCCCAAATCACATCATTCCAGTCGCGCGCATTGATGTCTTCGTCAACGATAATCACGAACTTGGTATAGGTAAATTGACGCAAATACGACCACACGCCCAGCATGATGCGCTTGGCATGGCCGGGGTAAGCCTTTTTCATGGARACCACGGCAACSCGGTACGAACACGCCTCTGGCGGYAACCAGAAATCSYKRACTTCKGGGAATTGYTGKGTGAACAACGGCACAAATACGTCRTTTAARGCTTCGCCCAAAATRCTGGGTTCATCCGGYGGACGGCCCGTATAGGTGCTCARATAAATCGGTTTTTGGCGCATGGTGATGGCRCTGAYCGTGAACACMGGGAACGSYTCKACATTATTATARTACCCSGTGTGATCGCCRTAMGGRCCTTCGTCRCCTTGRTCRGAYAGGCTGACRTGGCCTTCTAARATRATYTCWGCSGTGGCGGGGACTTTTAAGGGAATAGTCTTGCATTTGACCAGTTCAACCTTTTCACCACGCAACAATCCGGCAAATTGATATTCAGATAAAGTATCGGGAACAGGTGTAACCGCCGCCAAAATTGTGCCCGGATCGGCACCAATCGCCACCGCCAACGGCATGGGATCAGAGCGCATTTCTTTCCACCGCATAAACTGTTGAGCCCCACCCCGGTGATGAAGCCAGCGCATCAACGTGGTGTTTTTACCCGTCACCTGCATGCGATAAATGCCCAAGTTAGGAACATCACGCTTGTCACTTTTAGGGTCAGGGCCTTCGGTAATCACCAACGGCCAAGTAATCAACGGGGCCGGTTCACCGGGCCAACAGCCCTGAATGGGCAATTTTGACAAATCCACATCATCGCCTGTGATCACGACGTCTTGACAAGGTGCCGATTTAACGGTTTTGGGCTTCATGGACATGATGGTTTTTAACAACGGTGCCATTTCCAAGACTTCACGCCAGCCCCCGGGGGGTTCCGGCTGACGCAAAAAAGCCAACGTTTCGCCGACTTCGCGAAGACCTGAGGGTTTGCGTCCCATGCCGCGCGCCACGCGTTCGACGGTGCCAAACAGGTTCACCAGCACAGGCACACCGTAGGCTTCACCATTTTCATGGACTGGGTTTTCAAACAGAACAGCCGGGCCGCCTTCGGCCATTAACCGGGTTTGTATTTCGGTCATTTCCAGATGAGGCGAAACAGGCTTTAAAACCCGGACCAAGTCCCCGGCACGTTCCAGTTCATCCATGAACTCTCTTAAAGATTTATAGGCCATAAAGACTTTCTTATCTGATTTGCAGGTGTGATCACCATCATAGAGAAGTGTTAAATTATGTTATATAACGAATAGAGTATTTTCTAAACGTAAAATCAGTGCTTTAATTAAGCTTAATTTAAATAAAGAAGGCCGAAAGCATACGTTTCGGACACGATGACTATGGCGTCTAACGCTGGGGAAAAGACAAAAGACGCTTCGATGGAAGACGTCTCAAATGTAGATTACGCGAAGCTGATTGAAATCGGCATCGCGCTTTCGGCTGAACGCGACCATAACCGTCTTTTGGAAACCATTTTGTTAGAAGCCAAGGATTTGTGCAAAGCCGACGGCGGAACGCTGTATCTATGCGGCAACATGGTCGATAAAGACGATGAGCCTGATCCCGTCTTTGAATTTGAATCCGACGGAAAATTCTTAAAATTCGTAATTATGCGCAATGATACCCTGAACATTGCCAAGGGCGGCACCACGGGCGAAGACATTCCGTTTCCGCCCATCAGCGTTTACGACCCTGAAACGGGAGAAGCCAACCACCAAAATGTGGCCTCTCACGTTGCCGTTTCTGGCGAAACGGTGAATATCCCTGACGTGTACGAAGCCACCGAATTTGATTTCACGGGTCCACGTAAATTTGATGAAAGCACCGGATATCGTTCAAAATCATTCCTCAACGTACCTTTAAAAAACCACTCCGGCGAAGTCATCGGCGTTTTGCAGTTGCTCAACGCCAAAAATAAGGCGGGTGAATCGGTCGCCTTTCACGGCCAAATTGTCCCGATGATCGAAGCCCTTGCGTCTCAAGCCGCCGTAGCCGTTGACAATCAAATGCTGATTTTAGCTCAGGCGCGTCTGATGGACAGCTTTATCATGGTCATCGGCGGCGCAATTGACGCTAAATCTCCGTACACGGGTGGGCACTGTGCGCGCGTGCCTGAACTGGCGCGCATGTTGGCCGAAGCCACTGTCGAAGACACCCAAAGCGAACTCAAAGACTTTACCTTGGACGAGGCCGGATTTCGCGAATTGCATCTGGCCAGCTGGTTGCACGATTGCGGCAAGGTGGTGACGCCGGAATACGTGGTTGATAAATCCACTAAACTTGAAACCATCGCCGACCGCATCCATGAAATCCGCATGCGTTTTGAACTTAAAAAACGCGAACTGGAGGTCGATTATTGGAAAGCTGTGGCCGGTGGTGGCAACGAAGCCGAACTGAAAGCCAATTTGAACATCGCGCTCGGCCAAATTGATGATGATTATGCCTTTGTGGCCGAATGCAATATCGGCGGCGAATATATGGCGCCTGAAAAAATTGAACGTATTCAAGAAATTGCCACACAGACGTGGACGCGCACCTTAGATGATCGCATCGGCATTTCTCATGATGAACTGTTGCGTAAAGAAGTTGAGCCTGCGGCTAAACTGCCCGTCGTTGAAAACCTGCTCTGCGACAAAGCCGAACATATCTTTGAACGCGAAGGAAGCTTCCAATCGC
The DNA here is from genome assembly GCA_002732845.1 of Rhodospirillaceae bacterium. Classification (GTDB taxonomy): domain Bacteria; phylum Pseudomonadota; class Alphaproteobacteria; order Rhodospirillales; family Magnetovibrionaceae; genus JANLGW01. Next base: position 28,694 of record NVSZ01000012.1, on the reverse strand, counting down.
CAGATGTCGAAAAATTTGGCTTTAACATGGACGTTCCTGAAAAATTATTTAATCGGGGTGAAGTTTACAATCTGTCCATTGCCCGGGGAACGCTGACCAACGAAGATCGCTATATCATTCAAAACCACGTGACCCAGTCCATCATCATGCTGAACCAAATGCCGTTTCCCAAACATTTGAAGAATGTCCCTGAATATGCGGGCGCGCACCATGAAACCCTCATTGGCACAGGCTATCCCAAACGGCTGAAAAAAGAAGACATGTCGGTCCCGGCGCGTATCATGGCGGTCGCCGATATTTTCGAAGCTCTGACAGCGGCCGACAGACCTTATAAAAAAGCCAAAACTTTATCGGAAAGCATCAAGATTTTATCGTTCATGGTCAAAGACAAGCACATTGACGCAGACCTGTTCAAAATCTTGCTGACCAGCGGCGTCTTCATTGATTATGCCGAACAGTTCCTAAAACCCGAACAGTTGGATGATGTTGATATTGATCAGTACATCAACAACTGATGTCTGACCACTTAATCGAACACGCTATAAAACACGCCAAGGCCTATCCCTTTTTCATTCCCGAAACGTCTTATGTGGTTGATCGGGACGGCTGGYGAGCACTGGACAACAGCGCCCCTCCAACCAATCCCCACCGGGTCATTGCTTCGGGATCAAACGCTTCCCCGGATCGATTGGTTGCCAAGTTCAAAAATGTCTCTGATCTTTTGAGCAATCCAATTTCGGTCACCCGCGCCGTCTTGCATGACTATCAAGCCGTTTATAGCGCGCATTTTACAAAATACGGATCAATCCCGGCGACACTGGCCTATGTTCCCAAAATCACCAGTGACGTTTTTGTAACGTGGTTAGACGATGCCCAATTGGACCACATGCACAAAACAGAAAGCGTCGGTGTCAATTATCATTTTGAACCCTTAGCCAACATTCGCCTGATTTTGGAAACAGGAGAAGTTGTCGACCATGCCCATGCTTACTTGTCGGCAAAGGGATGTTTACAAAAGGACGGCAAAACAGTCGCTTTGTCTCAAATGTCACAAACTGAGGTTCTCAGCTATGCTCAATCGCTGATCCTSCCCGATCATGACGATCTTGATGGTTTTATTCTGTCTCATATAGAAAATGAAAMGGTCCGCGCTGATCATACCCAAAAGCTGATGGAAACAAGCTTAAAAAACATGCCCTATGAGAACGGCCAAAAACACCAAAAACCCGTAATCGCGGTTTGAACTGAATCGTTTCAGACAGTTTTTTGGGTTGTGAATATCCAAGGTCACCACTTGCCAAACCAAATGCAGGGACGCGATCAAAAGAGCTGGGTAAAAATATACGTTCAACCCCGCGAACCATCCCGCCGCGCCAATCAACACAACGGCGGTGACGTAAAAGAACACCATCCACGCAGGTGTCGCGTCACCAAGACGCAAGGCGGCTGATTTAATGCCGACCCGGATGTCGTCTTCTTTGTCTTGATGGCCGTACATGGTGTCGTAACCCAGCGTCCAAAAAACACCCCCCAGATACAACAGCCCCGGCACCAGTCCCAATTCGCCACGGACCGCTGCCCAGCCCAACAAGGCGCCCCAGTTGATGGCAATGCCTAAAAACAATTGAGGCCAATAGGTAAAGCGTTTCATGTAGGGATAGATCAACACCGTCACCAACGACAAAATACCGATACCGATGGCGAAAAGGTTGAGTTGCACCAAAATGGCAAGGCCGAATAAGCACAGCAGTCCGGCAAACAAAACAGCATTTCGCACACTCACCAAACCGCTGGGGATGGGGCGGTTTGCGGTGCGCGCCACCTGGCCATCAAAATCACGGTCCGCGATGTCATTGATCACGCATCCGGCGCCGCGCATAATAAAAGCGCCCAACCCAAACAATCCCAAAAGCGTTAAGTCCGGCCACGTATTTTCTGCGGCCAAGGTGATGGACCACCAACACGGCATCATCAACAACCACGACCCATTTGGTCGATCTAAACGCATCAACATCATATACGGTCGCACCGCTTTGGGCGTTGCGCGCATGATCCAGCTTTCGGGTATAATATCGCTGGCTGGGTTGTGATCGGCTACTTTGCTCATATATATCTTTTACGGCATTGCAGTACGGGTGCGCAAACGGCATTATACTCTCTTGGTGATTAAATTATAAATACGGAATTAAAGATGAGCGAACCGATTACAACAAAGCAGCCGCTGATTGACTATATCGCAAGCGGTTGCAAACCCGTTGAAGCTTGGCGCATTGGCACCGAGCATGAAAAATTTGCGTTTCGCACGGATGACCTGAGCCCTTTGACCTATGAAGGTGATCACGGCATCAAGCTATTGTTACAAAAATTAGAACAATTTGGCTGGAAACCGATTTCCGAAGACGGCCACATTATTGCGCTGATTCAAGAAGATGGGTCGTCGATTACCTTGGAACCTGCGGGCCAAGTTGAATTGTCGGGTGCGCCGCTGGAAACCATTCACGACACCTGCAAAGAAGTCGGCACACACCTCCAACAAGTCAAAGCCATAGCCGCCGAAATGGGCATTGGCTTTTTGGGCATGGGCTATCAGCCAAAATCCAGCCTTGACGAGCTCCCATGGATGCCCAAAAATCGTTACAAAATCATGCAAAAATATATGCCGACACGGGGCAAGCTTGGCATCGATATGATGAAAGCGACCTGCACCGTACAGGTAAATCTGGACTTCGACAGCGAAGCCACCATGGTAAAAATGTTTCGGGTATCGCTGGCCTTGCAACCCATCGCCACCGCCTTGTTTGCGAATTCTCCGTTTAAAAATGGCAAACCCAATGGCCTGCTCAGTTATCGCAGTCATATCTGGACCGACACCGATCCTGACCGTTGCGGCACCCTTCCGTTTGTTTTTGAAGACGGTTTTGGGTTCGAACGTTATGTCGATTACATGTTGGATGTGCCCATGTATTTTGTTTATCGGGATGGCACGTATATCAATGCAACGGGGCAATCGTTTCGGGACTTCATGAACGGTAAACTTCCCGCCCTGCCCGGTGAATATCCGACCATCAAAGATTGGGAAGACCACCTAACCACAGCCTTCCCCGAAGTTCGTTTGAAAAAATTCTTGGAAATGCGCGGTGCCGATGGCGGACCGTGGAACCGCCTGTGCGCCCTACCCGCCTTGTGGGTTGGCCTGTTATATGACAGTGCGTCTTTGGACGCCGCATGGAACATGATCAAAGACTGGACACAGGAAGAACATGACCATTTACGAGCAACGGTACCAACCCAGGCTCTGAGCACCCCGTTCAGAGACATCAGCGTTGGCGACATCGCCTTAGACGTCTTGGAAATTGCCCACGACGGTTTGGTGGGGCGCGCAAAACTGAGCCCCGTTGGTCTCGATGAAAGTCATTTTTTAAAGCCTCTGATGCAAATTGCAGAATCGGGCAAAAGCCCTGCTGAGCTTCTTTTGGACTCTTACAAAAACGAATGGGGAAACTCTGTCGATCCTATTTTTAAAGGGCACATCTATTAAGAAACAATTGATTCATTTAAACAAATTAATATGTTAGTGTCCTTATCATACAAAAAACATCATGAGTTGCAAATCTATGCATGACGAAAAGATCACCCTAGATGAAATTGAATCCGCCCTTTACGGGGGCGAGTTTTGTTTTCATTATCAGCCCAAAATCTCTTTTCAAACGGGCCTGATCACGGGTGGCGAAGCCTTGTTACGGTGGACCAAATCAAACGGCGACCTTATTCCCCCTGGGGATTTTTTACCCTTAGCCGAAGAAACTGGTTTTATCACCGACATCACGGCGGTGATGCTGACCGAACTGGTCCAAGACATCGCAAAAATTCGAGAATGCAAACCCGACATTCAAATTGCCTTTAACGTTTCGGCCAAGGATTTACATTCGCCATATTTGGTGAAAATGTTGCGCAGTTTCATTGGCAACCAACTGATCAATTCCGGCAACATCCAAATTGAAATTACAGAAACGGCGATATTAGATCGCAACGAGCGCATTCGTAAAACGCTTTTGGATTTGGTTGAGTTGGGTGTCGAAATTGTCATGGATGACTTTGGCACCGGATATTCATCTTTGGACGTGCTCAGCCAGTTGCCATTTTCCGCGCTCAAAATCGACCAAGGCGTGGTCGGGCGCATGGAAAAGGATGCAAAAAGCACGCACATCGTGCGTTCCAGCCTGCAAATGGCGCGTGCTCTTTCCATCAAAACCATAGCCGAGGGTATCGAAAACGAAGGCACCTATTCCTTCTTGCTGGCCTCTGGGTGCAGTGAAGGACAAGGCTTTTGGATGGCTAGGCCCATGCCWCTACCTGATTTCATCAACTTGTTGGAAGAAAGTCCGGCCTGTCCATCTTCGGAAATCGGCTTTTTCTATATTGCGTGGATGAACCATCTAACGTACCGCGGCAAGGTTTTAGACACCGTTTACACCCTGACCATGAGTCCACCCGATGACTGGAAACACCTGCCCAAACTGGACCTCAGGCATAGTCCCGCGCACTGTCGTTTGGGGCAATGGAACCCCAATATGGGCAAAGCCGGCGTGACCAAGGACGATTATAGCAGGCTTGAAACCGTACATCGGGAAATGCATGCGGTCGGCGACGCCTTAATTCAGACGGTTCAGGCCCAAAATGGTACCGAAAGCATTATCGAAGTTACCGAAAAATTTTTCCGCCTTTCCGAACAAGTCGACCAAGAAGTATCSCGCATTATGTCGCAATCGTTTGCCCAAAATCTGCGCAATCGGAACACCGACAAAACCTAGGCGCAMACRCCAAATTTCGCATTCAGGCCCCATTCAGTCGCCAAAGTGCAAAATACTCAAATAAACATAGAGTTTTTTTTGAGGGGNTCCCATTATGCGTTCACTTATTTTTGCAGCTTCAGTTTTACTTTTCAGTGTRACTTCGGCCCAAGCAGGATCACTTCCCGTGGTTGATGATCCGATCGCCAAATCGGAATGCAGTGATTGTCATATGGCTTATCCTCCCATTTTGTTGCCTCAGGCCAGCTGGGAAAAGATTCTCGGGAACCTTTCTGATCACTTCGGTGATGATGCCAGCCTTGATGATGCCACGGTAAAATCCCTCACAGAGTATTTTGTGAAAAATTCCAACGATGTCGTGCTTGCAAAGTATGAAAAGATTTTCGAAGAAATGAAAGCCGCTAAGATCAAAGAAGGCAAAAACGTTAAGTTTTTACGTCCTCCGGGAATGCTTCGCACCGCAAAAAAATGGTCTTCTAAGTTCCACCCTGAACGCATCCAAGATTTGCCTCGTTTTAGAAGCAAGCACAATTTTTCAGCGCGCTGCCTGCCGATCATCGAAAATGTCATGAAACGGGCTAAAATCCAAACCATGGCGATGTGTTCTGATTGCCATGCCAGCATGCCCATCACCGGTGGATCAGCGGTTATATTGCCTTATGTAGAAGCCCTGCCGCCCGCCGAAAGACAATCATTCTTATCTGCCGAAGAACTCAAGTGTCTGGATGACTAAAACACCTTAAGGCTCTACTTTTATGCCAAAACCTGATACCTCTTTCAAAACCTTCAAGAAAAGAGGGCATATAAAAGGGGAACGGCATGCAAAAGCTTAAGCTTTTGGCACAAGTGATTACATTTTGTTCAAGCTTAACGGCAGGGAGTTTTGGCGCCCTTGCCAGTCAGGACATCTTGATTGGCGGCGGTTCGGTTACGGGCGTGTATTATCAAGCTGCCCTGCAAACTTGCAAACTTTTGAACATACACAAGGCAGAAGGCTATCACTGCATTGGTCGCCCGGCTTTAGGCTCTGTTTTTAACATAAACGCCGTATTGCGCGGGCTGTTGGATTTTGGCATCACCCAGTCTGATGTCAATTATGAAGCCACCATGGGCGAAGGCCGCTGGGCCGGGGAACCCACCAAGGCCTTGCGCTCGGTGTTTAGCCTGCATCCCGAAACCGTATTGTTAATGGTGCGCCGCGACGCCAACATTAAATCCGTCAAAGACCTTAAAGGCAAGATCGTCAACATCGGAAACTCCGGTTCCGGGCAACGCGGCAACGCCTTGGATATTTTGCGCTTATACGGCCTCGACCCTAAAAAAGACATTCAAGCCAAAGGCCTTCAACAGGCCGAAGCTTCACGCGCTCTGATCGATAACAAATCTGCGGCTTTCTTTTACACCGTGGGCAATCCTTCTTCTGCGATGGCCGACCCCGCCAATGCTGTACCCGTTGATTTAATCAGCATTAATTCTCCGGCCATACAGAATTTAGTCGCCCAAAAGCCGTATTATGTGATGACCACCATTCCCGCAGGCACCTATAAAGGCGTGGATCACGACACCCAAACGTTCGCTGTGAAAGCCACCGTTGTTGCCAGCGCGGCCTTAGCCGAACAAGCGGTTTACGACTATGTGAAAACAGTTTTTGAACAGCTTGAAGTCCTTAAAGGCACGCACCCCGCCTTCGCTCTTTTAAAAGAGAAAGACATGCTCACGGGCCTTACCGCCCCCCTGCATGATGGGGCCGTGAAATACTATAAAGAACGTGGATGGATGTGACGGGTTTCTTGCTTCAAAAACGCAGCGTCAAAATCATTTAACAAAGGCACCAAGGTTTCGCGGACGCGGGTGTGATAAGCATTGATCCAGTTACATTCATCGGCACTTARCATCCCAACATCAATCAGGCTGCGTTCAAATGGGGCCAATGTTAGGGTTTCAAAGCCCAGTGTTGCGCGTTCCGCATTTTTCGGTTGCGGCTCTAATTGTTTCACCACAAGCAGGCTTTCTATACGAATGCCAAAGGCCCCGGCCTTGTAATAGCCCGGCTCATTAGACAGCACCATGCCCGGTTGCAGGCTGGTTGCCGTACCGCGTTTGGAAATACTTTGCGGACCTTCGTGGACCGACAAATAACAGCCCACGCCATGCCCGGTGCCGTGATCATAATCCACACCATCGGCCCACAAAAATTGCCGAGCCAAGGGATCTAGGGCCGCCCCGGTGGTGCCTTCGACAAATCGAGCCGAGCTCACCGCAACGTGACCTTTTAGCACTTGCGTATAGCGCCGAACCATTTCCTCGGTCGGCGCGCCAATGGCCAAAACCCGCGTGACATCGGTGGTGCCGTCTAAATACTGACCACCACTGTCGACCAAATACAGTTCACCCGATTTTAACGGGCTGGCTTTTTCTTTAACCAGTCCGTAATGGACAATCGCACCATTTGCGCCAACCGCCGAAATGGTTTGAAAACTGGGGCTTTTGTACAAATCACCTTGTTCGCGAAAACGGGCCAGTTGTTCCGAAACTGTCCATTCCGTTTCCGCCTCGGCTGGTTGCTGTTTGAACCAATGAAAAAACTTAACCAACGCCACACCATCGCGGATGTGAGCCTTTTGCATGCCTTGCAATTCGGTATCATTTTTACAGGCTTTATCTGCGGTGCAAGGGTCTGGTCCCAGATCGGCCTGCGCCCCGGATTTTCGCAAAACATCGACAATAAAAGCACTGCCCGTGACATGATCAACCCGTACGGTTTTGTCCTTAAACGTTTTCAGGGTCGGCTCAAATTGGTCAGGTGAAGCCACCAAAACACCATCGTCTTCAAGATGTTGTTGGACCTCGGCGCTTAGTTTTTGCGCGTCCATAAACAGTGTTGAAGAACCATCAGATTTTAAAATCGCATAGCCCAAAGCAATCGGCGTTAAGGCCAGGTCGCTGCCACGGATATTAAAAAGCCACGCCAAATTATCAGGCGAAGAAACCACCAAAGCTTCTTGCCCAGTTTCTTTTAAACCACCGGCAATACGATCACGTTTAGCCTTGGAGGGCTCACCAGAATATTTTTCTGGATACAGAAATACGGACCCCAGCGGCGGAGCTGGTTGATCTTGCCAAAGCTTATCAATTAGATTTTCTTCGATGGCGACAAGTTCAATTTTGGCATTTTCCAAAACCGTCTTAATCCGCCCCAACCCTGTATTCGTAAACAGCTTAGGATCGAAACCAACCTTGTCCCCAGACGATAATAATCTGGACAACCAAAGATCCAGAGGATTATCGGTGAGATGCTTATATTTCCAGAACTCATCAGAGCATTCGTCTTGGACCTGCAGCGTATAACGTCCATCGACAAACATCGCCGCCGTGTCAATGGTAATGGCGGCAAGCCCGGCGGTGCCGTTGAAGCCACTGATCCAGTTCAGACGTTCCGCGCACGGTGGCACGTATTCATTTTGATGTTCGTCGGCACGCGGAATCAAATACGCCCTCAGACCAAAAGCTTTCATTTCAGCTCTCAGGCCTTTAAGGCGCGACTTTTGCAACTCGTCTTTCATTCTGCTGCGTCAGGCACAGGGTTAGGCAAGGGGTCTGGCTTGACCGTTGCCAAGGCTTCAAACACTTTACGGCGATGGGCCAAATCGGCTTCCAAGGTTTTGACCAAGCGCTCAAAACGTTCGGGGTCTTTGCGCTGCACCTGACGGAAACGGTTTTCCCGAACCAGATATTCACCCAAAGGCGCAGACGGGGCACGGCTGTCCAATTGCAAAGACGCTTTGCCTTTGTCCGCCATGCGCGGATCAAAACGATACAGCGGCCAATAGCCACAATCCACGGCCAACTTTTGATGTGCCAAGCTATCGCCCAAATCATACCCGTGTTCGATACACGGGGAATTGGCGATGATCAACGAAGGACCATCAAACTGTTCGGCCTCGACGAACGCCTTCATGGTTTGCGCATCTTTGGCGCCATACGCCACGCTGGCCACATAGACATGGCCATAGCTGATCGCCATCAAACCTAAATCTTTTTTCGGCAATTCTTTACCCGAGCTGGCAAATTTAGCAACCGCGCCCATCGGCGTCGCTTTAGATTGCTGTCCACCGGTGTTGGAATAAACTTCGGTATCCATAACCAAGATGTTGACGTTGACACCAGAGGCCAGAACGTGATCGACGCCACCATAGCCAATGTCATAGGCCCAGCCATCACCACCCAAAATCCACACGCATTTTTTAACCAAATAATCGGCGATGTCTTTCAATTGTAGAGCCTTAGTCGAGCCAACTTTTTCGAGGGCTGTTTTCAATTGAACGACGCGTTCGCGTTGAGCCACAATGCCCGCTTCGTTGGTTTGATCGGCGCCTAAAATGGCCTCAACCAATTGGGCATCCAACGCCGTGGTCAAAGCTGAAAGTTGCTCGCACGCGTGTTCATAGTGATGATCTAAGCCTAAGCGAATGCCCAAACCAAATTCGGCGTTATCTTCGAACAATGAGTTCGCCCACGCCGGGCCGCGTCCGTCGGAATTACAGGAATATGGCGTGGTTGGTAAATTGCCACTGAAAATCGATGAACACCCGGTGGCGTTCGCAATCACCGAACGGTCCCCATACAATTGGGTGAGCAATTTAATATATGGCGTTTCACCACAGCCCGAACACGCGCCAGAAAACTCAAACAGGGGTTCGGCAAACTGGCTCATTTTTAAATTCGGACGCAGGGCCGTACGGTCGGCTTCGGGAATTTCCAAGAAGAAATCAAAGTTTTCAGCCTCACTGTGACGCAACGGCGGTTGCGGTTGCATGACCAAAGACAGGCGTTCTGGGTTGGCTTTATCTTTGCCCGGACAGACCTTCACACACAGCGTGCAACCGGTGCAATCTTCGGGAGCCACTTGCACAGAATATTTAGTGCCTTCGCCAAATTCACGGCCTTTATAATCCATCGATTTAAAGTTTACGGGTGCGCTTTGCAGTTCGTCTGCGCTAAACGCTTTGACGCGAATGGCGGAATGCGGACAGACAAAAGCACATTTATTACATTGAATGCACAGGCCTTCTTCCCATACCGGAATCTCCAAAGCCAAATTGCGTTTTTCCCATTTCGCAGTCCCCAAAGGCCACGTGCCATCAATGGGGAACGCGCTGACGGGCAACATGTCGCCCAATCCCGCCAACATTTTGGCGGTGACGTTCTGCACAAAATCCGGCGCTTTCGGCGATACGATTGGAGGCAGGTCAAACGTAGAGCTCGCCACATCGGGAACATTCACTTTTTCCAAATGCGCCAACGCCGCATCCACGGCGTCCCAGTTCATTTCGACAATCTTGCGGCCTTTTTTACCGTACGATTTTTCAATGGCGTCTTTAATATGAGTAATGGCTTCGTCGTGTTCCAACACATCGGACAGGCCAAAGAAGCATACCTGCATCACGGTGTTGATGCGTTTGCCCATGCCGGCGTCTTTTGCAACTTTACTGGCGTTAACGACATAAAAAGTCAGGTTCTTTTCGATGATTTGTTGCTGAATGGTTCTGGGCAACTTGTCCCAGATTTCATCTTTTGCATACGGAGCATTCAACAAGAACGTTCCGTCCTGAGAGGCACTTTTCAGAACATCCACGCTGTCCAACATATGGAACTGGTGACAGGCAACAAATTCAGCCTGACGGATCAGATAGCTGGACCGGATGGGATTGGGCGAAAAGCGCAGGTGCGAAATGGTAATCGCCCCGGCTTTTTTCGAATCATAAACAAAATAGCCCTGTGTAAAGTGATCCGTATTGTCGGCGATAATCTTGATTGAGTTTTTGTTCGCACCAACGGTTCCGTCTGAGCCCAGGCCATAAAAAATAGCCCGGCTGACGCCTTCGGTTTTGCATTCAAAGGTATCATCAACATCCAACGAAAGATGTGTCACATCATCGATGATACCAACCGTGAATGTGGGCTTAGGCTTGTCTTTGACCAGTTCATCAAACACGGCCTTGGCTTGAGCCGCCGTGAATTCTTTGGATGACAAACCATAACGACCGCCAATTACTTTTAGGGGACGCCCGGCGCGGGTTAGGGCAGTGACGATATCCATATACAACGGTTCACCCAACGCGCCGACTTCTTTGGTGCGATCCAAAACCGCAACAGACTTAACCGTGTCCGGCATTGAGGCCACAAAGCGTTGCCAATCAAAGGGACGGAAGAGGCGCACCTGCACCATGCCGACTTTTTCGCCATTGGCATTTAAGAAATTAGCAACTTCGCGAACGGTGTCACCGCCTGATCCCATGATGATAACAACACGTTCGGCATCGGCCACACCGTGGTATTCAAAAATTCCGTATTTGCGACCCGTGACTTTTGCAAACTTTTCAAAGGTCTCTTCCAAAATATCCGGCACCCGGTCATGAACCGAATTTCGGGCTTCTTGCATCTGGAAAAACGTGTCGGGGTTTTGGGACGATCCGCGCAACACTGGGTTGTCGGGAGTCAGGGCATTTTTGCGATGGCTGTCCACCATATCCTGACTGATCATTTGCTTCAGCTCGTCATCGCTCAGATATTCAATTTTTGAAACTTCGTGGGAGGTGCGAAAGCCATCAAAAAAGTGCATGAACGGTACACGTGAACTCAACGATGTGGCCTGACCGATACAGGCAAAATCTTGGGCTTCTTGCACCGTCGCACTCGACAACATGGCCATGCCCGTTTGGCGACACGCCATCACATCGGAATGATCACCAAAAATAGACAACGCGTGCGTGGCAATGGTGCGTGCGGCAACATGCATACAGAASGGATGMAGYTCACCGGCRATTTTGTACAGGTTSGGAATCATCAACAACAAACCTTGYGATGATGTGAACGTGGTGGTCAAYGCGCCCGCTTGCAACGATCCATGMACCGCRCCSGCGGCMCCGGCTTCSGATTGCATTTCCATAACATCGGGAACATTGCCCCAAATRTTTTTKTGYTGYTCYGCCGACCAAGCATCCGCCAAYTCGCCCATYGTSGACGAKGGRGTRATGGGRTAAATYGCAATAACTTCGTTCAAACGGTGSGCAACGGAAGCAACAGCTTCGTTGCCTTCCACCGCAATCATTGTCTTCTTCGCCATGGATGCTGGGTCTTTCGTAAATTAGAATGATGTGATGTTATAAGCTGGATATAGCTTTCAGCCAAGCAAAACCGCGTTTATTCGCCCTGTATAATAGGCAGGATAATCCATAAACCCACTTTTTACACGATAATAATGAATAACCTTATTAACCACACAAAGATTACGGAAATAAGGGCTGGATAAGCTTTTTCACAAAGCCTTGCCTTAAATCAGGCTTTTCCTTACTCTCCGCTCCTCTTTAGAACTTCAAATGAACGTGAGCGCAAACGTGTTAGTCGACCTTTTTGATTTTGAATTGCCCAAAGGCAACATCGCCCAGTCCCCCGCAGATCCTCGCGACAGCGCCAAAATGTTGGTGGTCGGTCTCGATAATTTGAAGGATGAGGGCGTGCGCAAGCTCGCCGATTTTTTAAATCCGGGCGACATCTGTGTGTTTAACGATACCCGCGTAATCCCCGCGCGCCTGACCGGAAAACGTGGCGAAGCGGGCATGGAAGTCACCCTGCACAAACAACAAGCCCCCGACACGTGGCTGGCGTTTGCTAGGCCCGCCAAAAAATTAAAGGTCGATGACGTCATTGATTACGCTGATGGTTTTACCGCCACCGTGATCTCCAAAGGCGAAGGCGGCGAAGTCACGTTGAAATTTAACGTCGGTGGCGACGATCTGATGGCGACGCTGAAGGCTCAGGGCACGATGCCTCTGCCGCCCTACATCAAACGCGCCAAGGGTGGAAAAGTTGAAGATGTTGACGATTACCAGACCTTGTTTGCCAAAAATTTGGGCGCGGTCGCCGCCCCCACGGCGGGGCTTCATTTCACCCCTGCCCTGATGCAAAGTTTAGAAGACCGTGGTTTGAAAACCGCCAAGGTCACCTTGCACGTCGGGGCCGGAACGTTCTTGCCCGTCAAAGTCGACAATACCCAAGATCACAAAATGCATGCCGAACGCGGCGAAATCACAGCCGAGACCGCCAAGGCCATCAACGCTGTGCGCGCGGCTGGCGGACGCGTGGTCGCCATCGGCACCACGTCTTTGCGGGTCTTGGAAAGCGCCGCCGATGACGATGGAACGGTGCATGAATTTTTCGATGACACCTCTATCTTCATCACGCCCGGCTACCGCTTTAAAATCGTCGATGTGATGATGACGAATTTTCACTTACCGCGGTCCACATTGTTTATGTTGGTTTCGGCCTTTGCCGGGTTCAAGCGTATGCATGCGGCCTACGCGCATGCCATTGCGTCCGGCTATCGATTTTATTCTTATGGTGATGCGTGTTTGTTGACACGCTCAGACGGTGACGATACATGACCGAATTCAGTTTTGATTTAAAAGCCAGCGATGGCACGGCGCGCCGTGGCGAAGTTCACACGGCGCATGGGGCCATTCAAACCCCGGCGTTCATGCCCGTCGGCACCGCCGCCACGGTCAAGGCCATGTTGCCCGGCAGCGTCAAGGCCACCGGAGCCGAAATCATTTTGGGCAACACCTATCATTTGATGCTGCGCCCCACCGCTGAACGCATTGAACGGCTGGGTGGTCTGCACAAATTCATGAACTGGCCCGGTCCAATCCTCACCGACAGCGGTGGATTTCAGGTGATGAGCCTTAATGATCTGCGCAAATTGAATGAAAATGGTGTCATCTTTCGCAGCCATATCGATGGGTCAAAGCACGAACTAACCCCCGAACGGTCCATCGAAATCCAACACATGTTAGACGCCGACATCACCATGTGTTTCGACGAATGTCCGCCGTTCCCGTGCGAAAAATCCGAAGTCAAACGCGCCACCGAATTATCCATGCGCTGGGCCAAACGGTCCAAAGACGCCTTTGTCAAACGACCGGGTTATGGCCTGTTTGGTATATGTCAGGGCGGCGTTCACGATGATTTGCGCGAACAGTCTGCGAAAGCCTTGGTCGAAATTGGCTTTGATGGATACGCCATTGGCGGCCTTGCGGTTGGTGAAGGCCGTCAACGCATGTTTGATGCACTGGAACTCACCACGCCGCACCTGCCCACCGACAAGCCCCGTTATTTGATGGGTGTTGGCAAACCCGAAGACATCGTCGGTGCCGTGGCGCGGGGCGTGGATATGTTTGATTGCGTACTGCCCACCCGGTCCGGACGTACGGCTCAGGCGTGGACCCACAATGGGGCCGTCAATATGCGCAACGCGCGTCATGCCGATGATCACCGCCCCATCGAAGAAGGTTGTGCTTGTCCCGCTTGCAGCGATCATTCGCGCGCCTACATCCGCCATTTGATCCAAGCCAAAGAAATCTTAGGTTCGATGCTGTTGACGTGGCATAATCTGCATTATTATCAAGTTTTGATGAGCGAAATCCGCGAAGCCATTTCCGAAGGTCGCTTCGCAGACTTTCAACGCGAATTTGCCGAAGCTCAGGCCCAAGGGGATATAGAGGCATTAGAATGACACATGAAAATTTAGGCCAACTGGGCCAGCAAGTTAGCCCTCCTGCATCGCCGGAAGAAGCCGTTTTAGAAGTCGTGCCCAACCCGCAAGCCGGCACCGATTACGTGGCGCGTTTTACCGCACCCGAATTCACCAGCCTGTGTCCTGTAACAGGCCAGCCCGATTTTGCCCACATCGTCATTGATTACATTCCGGGTGACAGCCTGATCGAAAGCAAGTCTTTGAAACTTTACTTAACAAGTTTCAGAAACCACGGCTCATTCCACGAAGACTGCACCATCTCCATCGCCAAAAGAATCATCAAAGCCGCAAAACCCAAATGGCTCCGCATCGGCGGATACTGGTACCCCAGAGGCGGAATCCCCATCGATGTCTTTTACCAAACAGGCGAGGCGCCCAAAGGCGTATGGATTCCCGAACAGGATGTGCCGGGGTATCGTGGGCGCGGGTGATATATCTACGACTGATCTGAGGTTGCTAACGGTACAGAAAGGTCGAACGCTTTTACCTCTGCATTGATTCACCCATTTAAATTTTCTAAAAATTGGTTTACAAGTAAGGAACAAAATGCGCTTAAACTTGGTAAGGACCATATAGCAGAGAAGGTGACGTAATGGGATCAGGATCAACACGACCAAACACTGCCGATGACAAAATGATCGCGGCTATAGAACGCGGTGAACAAGACGAGTTTAAAGATCGTAAACCACCTAAAAATACGGATACAAAACTCATCAAAGAAAAAGAAGCCCGGACAAAAAAAGCCCAAGAAAAAAAGCAAGGCTTAAGAGCGCTAAGATTGGCGGCTGAAAAAGAAGCCAAGGCAAAATAAACACCGAAAGACATTGTCAGATCAAATAGGCTAAGCCCCCGAGGGTGTAAAGATACCCGACCAAGACGTACCGGGACATCGTGGACGGGGGCTGATTGTCTTAATTTGTATTTATAATATTTTTACGTGTTGCATTTTCATGCAATAATCACCTAACCTTTGGTCAATTATTGATTTAAAGGGAAGCGAACGCGATATGAACCGTTGGAAGCAACAATTTAAAGACCATCCAATTCATGAAACTTTAGCTGGCATGCATGAATTTGCTTCAATTGAATTTGAAAACCCTCAACAAAATACTATCCCTGAACGTCGCAGATTATTAAAATTAATTGAAACTTACCAAGAAATTCTAAATCATATAGACCCAGAGCTTACTCCATTTGATCAATTAAATACTCTTAACAATGCGATCCGCAATGACGCTTACAATAATGCACATGAATATACGGAAGATGGGGATGTTGACTACCTGACTTATGCTAACGACGCCCTTTCAAGTCAATTGATACACGTTTCATACTTAAACCCAATTGCTCAAAAAAGCAGGCCATTAAAGCCAACCAAAACACTTGAAAAGCTCGTTGATTCAACTGCGGAAGAAATAATTAAAAGAAAAAATCAATTAGAAAAAGAGCTTGATACACTTTCTGATTCTATCGAAGACAAAGGGAAGGAGCTTAAAGCCGAATTAGAAACATTTTCCCAAAACATCACAGAAAGAAAAACAGACCTTGAAAATGAACTTCAAACATTTTCAGAGAATATTGAAGAGCTAGACGAGCTTGTTGAAACCCGGAAACAAAGCACTGATTCTCTTATTTCAGAATGGCAACAACAATTTTCAGAATCACAGGATAATCGCAGAAGTGAATTCAATGCATGGCGAGAAAAGGTAAACGACAAAGCGGCATCGAGTACAAATGCTGTTATTGAAAAGACCAATGGTCGTCTAGACAGTCACTCAACCAAATTTATCGAAAAGATTGATGCCTTCATTTTAGATGCCGAAAATAAGCATCAAGCTATTTTGGACCTTTACGAACTTGCCGCCGGGGATAGCGTTGCAGGTGGTTATCTTCAAAATGCGAATGAAGAAGCTAAACAGGCCAATTTCTGGAGGATGGCTTCCATAGGCTTCCTTTTCGCAACTGTCATTTGGCTAGCTACTCACGTCAATGCTATAAGCAATGACGTGTCAAAAAACACTGTAAGTATAGAAGAGATTAAGCCTAACCTAAATAACACTCAGGAATCTGATAAAACTAAAAAGACCAAAGCCTCAACTATGTCGCTAACGACGACGAGCTCTGAACTTGCTAATTGGTTGCCCAAATTACTTATAACATTTTCCGTTTCCGGAGTTTTGTTATGGGGGAGCGCCTATGCCGCTCAGCAATCTACACGGCATAGAAATAATGAAAAAAGAACACGTTGGTTTGCTCTTGAAATAAAGGCAATTGATCCATTTATAAGTTCACTGACCCCTGAACAACAAAGTACATTAAAAACTCAATTAAGTGAGCGGTTATTTGCGCAAAGTTCAACAACCGAAAAAGACACAAGCGTCATTGATGAGCATGCCTTTAAATTATTTGGGGATGTCTTTGCAAAATTACTGGGGCAACTCCCCAAAGGGTAATTGTCCCCTAACATTATTCCGCTTTACCTCTTTTAAAATTCAATAGAAACTGACATCCTGTTCTCAAACGAAAGGCCTTCCCATGTCTAAACCGCTTCTGATCATCGGCAATAAAAATTATTCTTCTTGGTCGCTTCGCCCTTGGTTGGCTTTGCGCGTTTCCGGTATAGCTTTTGATGAAAAACTGATTGCTTTGTTTGAAGGCGATTGGGCCGAACGAAAATCCGAATTGCCTTCGGGTACGGTTCCGGTGCTTGAACATGACGGTTTGGTGATTTGGGAGACTTTGGCCATTTTAGAATACATTGCCGAAACATGGCCCGAAGCGAATTTGTGGCCCGCGGACAAAGCCGCACGGGCGCGGGCGCGCAGTATTGCCAGTGAAATGCATGCGGGCTTTACCAACGTGCGCACACACATGTCCATGAATATTCGCTTGGACGCCCCCGGGCGTGGCATGCACGAAGGCGTCGCCGATGACATTGCCCGCATCGAAACCATCTGGACCGAGTGCCGCAAAGAATTTGGCGCGGGTGGAGACTTTTTGTTCGGCGAATTTTCAAACGCCGACGCCATGTTTTCGGCCATCGTTAGCCGCTTTAAGACCTATGGCGTAAAAATGAATGACACCTGCATGGCTTATATGGACGCCATCCAAAACCTCGCCGCCATGCGCGAATGGACATCCGAAGCTCTTCTGGAAACATGGACCATCGATCAAGATGAAATCGATTTCACCGAAGCACAAAGCTGAAACAAGTGATTAAACGCCTATACTTAAAGAATAAATTACACCCATTGAAGGCCCGAATATAATGAGCATTGGCGCATCAGAGCGATCACCAACACAAGAAACGGCACAGGGTAATAAGGACGGTCAGACACAACAGGATGCTCAATATTTTGAAACCGTGATCATCGGCACCGGGTTTTCAGGGTTGCTGGCGGCTATACGTTTGCAAAAAAAGAATTTTAATGATTTTGTTTTGTTAGAACGAAGCTCTGAATTAGGGGGGACTTGGCAGGTCAACTCGTACCCCGGAGCCGAAGTCGATGTTCCAACCGCGCTGTATTCTATTTCTTTTATTCCTTATAAATTCAAGAAAACATATGCCCCGCAAAGTGAATTGCTGGCCTATACGAACTATATCATCGATAAGTTTAACATCAAAAAACACACAAAGACGAACCAGACCGTCACCAAGCTAACGTATGATGAAGACACGTTTTTGTGGCATGTTGAGACCCAGTCCGGCGCGCGCTACACCGCGCGTTTTATGATCGATACCAGCGGTGTGTTAGCAAACCCACATGTTCCCGATATTAAAGGCGCCGATACATTTGAAGGGGCCAAATTCCACACCGCCGAGTGGGATCACAGTGTTTCTTATAAAGGAAAACGCGTTGGCATTATCGGTTCGGGATGTTCTGCGGCTCAGGTCGTTCCCGCCATTGCCAGCAAGGTTGAGCGATTAACCTTATTCATGGGCCAAGCCCAGTGGGTGATTCCCCGTGGGGACAGAAATTATAGTTCTGTTGAGCGTTTCATTCGATATTTGCCGGGCATACGCCACCTCAACCGTTTGGCTATTTTCATATATCATGAAATAAGATTTGCGGCCTTTCGCCACTACGATTTGACGGCAAGCCTCAGTAAATCCGTTAAAAATATGTATCGCAAGATACTCAAAAAGAATCTTGAACACTATATTGATGACGATAGTTTACGTGCACACATGATGCCAGATTATGAATTGGGCAGCCGGCGGGTTATTCCCACAAATACGTTCCTGCCCGCCCTCTCTCGCGAAAATGTTGATGTTGATATCAGCGGCATAGATACGATCACGCCGACCGGAATTAAAACCAAAGACGGTCAAGACATCCCCTTGGATATCATTGTTTATGCCACGGGATTTTATGCGTATTCAAACATGAAAAAGGCCCTGTCGTTTCAGGTGCGGGGCATTGATGGCAGAAACCTGAACCGGGAATGGGAAACAGAGGCGGTCTCTTATAAAGGCATCACCGTATCGGGTTACCCCAACTATTTTAAGGTAAACGGTCCAAATACGGGCACAGGCCACAGTTCACAATTGTGTTATATGGAAGCCATGACCGATTATACGGTTAAGGCCATTTGTGCCATAAAACGAGATAAAAGCATCAAAGCCATTGATGCTAAGCCCAATCTTCAGGCCGAATACATCGCCAAGATGAAACAAGACATGCAAATGACCGTTTGGCAAAATGGCAATTGTAGAGCCTTTTATAGAAAAAACATGACGGGTGAAGTCACCAGTCTGTCACCGGAATCCGTGGTTAGATTTATCTTTTCCCGCAAATGGTTTCGCATGAGTGATTATAATTTATTAAAGTGAAACAGGATTGGGATTTTCCGCCATGAGCACTGACGATGAACGGGTTGATGATATCGCCTATAAACTAAAGACAATGATTGCACGGGAAGAAGAAGACGGTAGTCGAGCCCCCAAACAATCGGCTGCGGCATTGCGGGTCTTGCATGAGCTCGACAGCTATGTTGAAAAGTTAGCTAAAGCCCACAAAAAAAACAGCCCTGAATGATGTCCGTCTACTTAATATTCATGTCAGATTTGCACAGAAATGCGGAGAGGTAGAAGCTACGTCTAAAACATCTGATTTTAGCCAGAAGCGGATATTTAACTTAACAATCAATCGGTCCTTAAAACGACAAAGGCAAATGTTCAGAGAGATAGTCTATCAATACTCTTACCCTACGAGGAAGATTACGGTTGGATGGGTAAAGGGCCGAGATTGAAACGGGTGGTTGGGCGTATTCAGGCAATAATAAGGTCAGCTTTCCTTCGTCAATATAAGGCTGAAATAGAATACTTGGGGCAAAGGCAATCCCCTTACCCTCCAGCGCTGCTTTAAGAATCAAGTGCCCATCATTGCAAGAAAGTTTCCCGCGCGCATTGACCTTGATTTCTTTGCCATTGGGCAGCCTGAAAGGCCAATTGGAACTCAATTTTGAGCTGGCATAAATCAAACAGTTATGGTGTGTGAGGTCGATTGGTGTTTCCGGTTTCCCGTACTGACGAACATATTGAGGAGAGGCGACCGTTTGAAAAACACATTCGGATAATTTTCTGCAGATTAAAGTCGAATCCTCGATCTGACCAATTCTCAGGGCAAGATCGATGCCATCATCAATAATGTCTTTCGACGCCCCGCTCGCGATAATTTCAATCTCAATCTCTGGATAAATATCCTGAAAATTTAGAAGAACTTTTCCTGCATTAGAGATAATCAGGCTTTGAGGAACTGTGATACGAATGCGGCCGCGCGGGTTTTGGCGGCCGTCGACAATTTCAGCCTTGGCTTTCTCAGCTTCACTCACAATCAGGTTACAGTGGTTATAGAACTGCTCCCCTTCATCGGTCAGGCTCAGCTTACGGGTCGAACGATGGAGCAAACGCGTTCCCAAAGTATTTTCCAGTTGGGATACCTGTTTGCTGACAAATGATTTTGAAATCCCTAGTCGTTCAGCCGCTTTCGTGAAGCTTCCGGCTTTCACAACAGCCGTAAATGTCTCCATCCCTGTCAAAATGCCCATATTACCACCTCTGAGGAAACAATCATTTTACTATAAGGCATCTTATTAATTTTTCAGTCAACAATATAATAACAACCATCAAATCCATGAAGGTCTGGRTTYAACAAAATTGAYGKAGGAGAAMNTTAANRATGGRMWTKARCRAARAYACACARARYCAAGAGATGYTGKCACAGTTTCCAGRGTTAGAGGTGATGCCGACMTTTGCTTTGTATCATAACCCGTTATCCGTCTGTTCCATGAAAACCCGACTGGTCTTAGAAGAAAAGGGCTTAGAGTGGACGGGTCGGGAAATTGATATTGTCCACGCTCAAGAGCAGTTRGAACCGTGGTACATCAGACTGAACYCGAACGGCGTYATTCCGACCCTTTCCCATACCAATGGGGAAACCAAGGTCATTACAAACTCGGCAACCATCATTCGTTATGTGGCRTCATTGACGGAAGGAAATTCCCTTCTCCCCACAAACAATGAAGATATTGGGGTGATGGAAAAGCTCATTACATCTGCTGATGATATTGATCTGCAAATYCTCAGCTATGCYCGTCAYCCGTCAATGGAAAAGTCTGAAGCTATCTTGGACTTGCGTATAGAAAAGTCGCGGGCTTTAGCGATCAAACATCCAGAACTTGCAGAGCGTTACAATGCCTCTGCAGAGCGTTCCTTAAAAAACAAAAACTTCCGGACGGATGCTGAATTTGTGGGTCAAATAGAGCAAGACGCCYATGCCTCACTGACTTTTGCAGAGAGCCAACTTGCACATCATACCTACTTAGTTGGTGAAACCTACACGCTGGCCGATGTGATCTGGACCGTTGTGTTGTCGAGGCTTGACCTCTTGGGATACGACGACTGGCTTTCGGCTGATCGCTTTCCCTTTATTGCAAAATACTACGAGGCCATGAAGAACCGAAAAAGTTTTAAGGATGCAAATATTCAAAATCAGTGGTGGCAGAAGTAAGCCCTTACAGGGCTCGTGGCCCGTGTTCACCTCTTTACTCAAAATGCACTCAAGGAGAAAAAAATGATTAAGAACAATGCACACAAAATCGGAGCCGTTTTATACGTCTTGTGGGGTGTTTTGCATATCTACTTTGGTGTTTGGATGCTTTATGCCCTGAACACAGAAGGAGCTGCTGCAGTCATTGCAATTGTCGGCAGTGGCGTACCTGCTTCCACTTTGCCGCAATCACTCGACCCCGTGACGGCCGCAACGATTGGTCAGCATGCGTGGAACATCCTTTGGTTTGGAATTTTTGCCACCGTGGTGGGTGGTCTGCTGAATTGGAAAAACAGTGTTGCTGGATATTGGGCGAACCTCGTTGTCGTGAGTGCCGCTGATGCCGGGTTTGCGGTTGCTATTATGATACCGGGCTACATTGCAATGGCTGATGGCATTGAAGGACCACTGCTTTGGATTCCGGCAATCATTTTTTCGACCATTGGAATTTTGAAAAACAGAAAAACACAGACTGCATAAAACAAAATGGTAAGCGCACCAAGGCGTCAGAATAGGACAAGCTTGAACTAACGAAAGTTCAGCTTGTCCATCCATTTACGTCCGCAAAAGCTGGTATCTATCTAACGTTTATTTTAGTCTTCGCCCGCATAAATCGACCCAGCCGTGCAGGTTTCTTTGACCGCAACTTTGCTGAGGCCCGGCAGCGCGGGTCGAACTTGGCCCCAAATCCACCGGGCGATGTTTTCGCTGGTGGGGTTTTCTAGGCCTTTGATGTCGTTTAGGTAATAATGGTCCAAGCGGTCCAAGGTTGGCTTAAAGGCGCGTTTGATGTCGGCGAAATCAATGACCCAGCCCGTGACATCATCCACCGGACCCGTGACCGTCAAGGTGACTTCAAACGAATGGCCGTGCAGGCGTTTACATTTGTGTCCTTCTGGCACGTTGGGCAAAAGGTGGGCGGCCTCAAAAGTGAAGATTTTATAGATGTCCATAAGGTCTTATCCGTATCGGGTCTTGTTTGTATCAGGCTAGCGAATGTTCAACAGTTTATGCGTTTGCAGGCTTAAACGCCACTGGGGATGCTGCAGGCAATAGTCCATCGCCAAAAGCAGGTTCTTTTCTTGATAAGGCCCGTCCAGCGCTTGCAGGTAAAAGTGCTTGAAATCAAGCGCCGCATAATCGCCGGGATCGACTTCGCTTTGCGGAAACACCAATTTTAATTCATCGCCTTTGGTAATCTTCAAGGGCTCCGACGCTTTGGGCGAAATGCACACCCAATCAAGGCCATCCGGTAAATCTTGCGTGCCATTGCTTTCGATAGCGATTTCAAACCCTTGTTTGTGTAGAGCTTCAACCAAAGTTGCATCTACTTGCAGACCCGGTTCACCCCCGGTGAGCACGACAAATTTTTCGTCATGACCGGTGGGCCAAAACTTTACGATGGCCCCGGCCAAAGTATCCGCATCGACAAATTTATCGCCCCCGACAAAATCCGTATCACAGAAATTACACGTGGCCTCTGCGCGGTCAACTTCGCGACCCGACCACAGGTTACAGCCGGAAAACCGACAAAACACGGCGGGGCGTCCAGAATTGGTGCCTTCACCTTGCAGGGAATAAAACAGTTCTTTGACCTGATAGGCCATGGCTATTCGCCTTCTTTATAGCGCACAGGATCAGTTAACCCGGCGTCTGAAAAACCTTTGAGCCGCAACTGACACGCRTCACAATGACCGCACGCCACGCCATTCTCATAAGGATCATAACACGAAATGGTCAAACCATAATCGACGCCCAAACCCATACCTTTTTGAATGATCTGAGCCTTGGTCCAATCAATCAGGGGGGTGTGAATGATCACCGGCAGCGTGCCTTCGACACCGCCTTTGGTGGCCAAATTCGCCATGGTTTGAAAGGCTGAAATGTATTTAGGCCGACAATCGGGATAGCCCGAATAATCCAACGCGTTCACGCCGATGAAGATTTCACCTGTACCCAAAGCCTCGGCCCATGACAACGCACACGAAAGAAATACGGTGTTGCGCGCCGGGACATAGGTGACGGGAATTTCGCCGCTCATGGCGGCTTCGTCACGGTCTTTGGGGACTTCAATATCATCGGTCAGGGCAGACCCGCCAAACTTTGAGAGATCCAGGTCCAAAATTTCATGGCGCACGCCGGCCTTTTGGGCAATATTGGCCGCACAGTTTAATTCATGGTCGTGGCGTTGACCGTAGCGAAAGCTTAACGCATGGATGTCATAGCCATCGGCTTGGGCAATCGCCAAAACCGTCGAGCTATCCAAACCGCCACTTAACAACAGCACGGCTTTTTTGTTATATTGTTTTGACACACACATTTCCTTACGTCCTTGGGCGCGGATTTGTACCCCCATTTTTGGTTAGAGGCAAGCGAACGCGTGCAGGACATCAAAGAAATAATCCGCCAAAAAGCCTTAGACATTGGCTTTGATGTGGTCGGCTTTGCCCCCGCATCGTTAGACGCACGCCATGGCGAAAGCCTGAAACAGTACGTTGACGAAGGCCGCCACGGCACCATGGGCTGGATGGAAACGCGGCAATTTGAACGCTCTAGCCCCGATCAATTGTGGGACCAAGCCAAATCCGTGATCGTGCTGGGCACCAATTACGGCCCCGCCCAAAACCCCGAGCTTAAGCCCAAAGATACCGCGACGATTTCATGTTACGCGTTGAACCGGGATTATCACGATCTGGTGAAAAAACGCCTGAAAGAACTGGGGCGGTGGATGGCGGCAGAATTTTCGTGCGAGCTGAAAGTCTTTGTCGATACAGCCCCGGTGATGGAAAAACCCTTGGCTCAGTTGGCCGGATTGGGCTGGCAAGGCAAACATACCAACGTGGTCAGCCGTGAATTTGGCTCATGGTTGTTTCTGGGCGAAGTCTTTACGACACTGGATTTAGAACCTGATGCGCCCGAAATTGATCATTGCGGCGCCTGCACCGCGTGTCTGGACGCGTGTCCCACCAACGCCTTGGAACCTTATAAAATTGATGCCAAAAAATGCATTTCGTACCTGACCATTGAACATGATGGCGATATCGATCCGGACCTTGCGGCCAACATGGACAACCGCATTTATGGATGTGATGCATGTTTGGCGGCGTGTCCGTGGGTGAAGTTTACCAAACCCCACAGTGAGCCCGCCTTTGACGTTCGACCCGAATTTGTCGATGCTAAACTGGATGATTTGGCAAAGCTGGATGATGCAAATTTTCGCACCCATTTTTCAAAAAACCCCATCAAACGCATCAAAATCGACCGCTTTTTGCGCAATATCCGCATCGCCCAAAACAATTCAGGGTAGACGCGTAAGGCTTTAGGCTTTTAAACTCCCCCTATGTACAAAAAGATTTTACCTTTTGTTGTCATAGCCTTGTTTAGCGGTTGCGCGGTCGCAGAGATCGTTGCACCAGAGCCTAAGCCTGCGCGGTATGCCGGAATTAAAGACTGTGACACCTGTCCGGAACTCGCCATCATTCCCCCCGGTGACTTTACCATGGGTACCGATGGCAAACATAAATATGAACGGCCATCCGTACAGGTGCGTATCGACAAAGCCTTTGCCATCGGTATGTTCGAGGTAACCTTTGACGAATGGCAGGCCTGTTTTGACGCTGGGGCGTGCGGGGATAAAATGCCCGACGATCATGATTGGGGGCGCGGCAATCGCCCGGTGATCAACATTACATGGGCCCAGGCCAATGGATATCTGGCTTGGATTTCTGAAAAAACCGGAAAAACTTACCGCCTGCCCACCGAAGCCGAATGGGAATACGCTGCCAAGGCCGGGTCGATCACCGAATATTGGTGGGGCGACGACATCGGATCAGAACAAGCCAATTGCAGAAATTGCGCGCCGCTGATCAGCCATCAAAGTCTACCTGTCGATAGTTTTAAGCCCAACGCATGGGGCCTGTACAACGTGCATGGCAACGTTTGGGAATGGGTTGCCGATTGTTGGAATGCAGATCATAAACAGGCCACCACCGATGGCACGGCGCGCCTCACCGGGGACTGTCGTCAACGGGTGATGCGCAGTGGATCGTGGTATTATTTTTCCAAAAACCTAAGATCTGCTTGGCGTTTCAAAAATGATGGCCGGGTGAAAAGTTATGGCATTGGCTTTCGCGTGCTTCGCGAACTGCCTTAGGCTCCAAACGCCTTAGTCGATCCAGAAATCATTTTCCATAAAGCGATCTAACCATGCCGACAAATTGGGATGATCGGCGTGCCAATTGCCAACGACGTCTCTGCGATCAAACCAAGACAGGCCCGCGGCTAAGGACAACAAGCCAATGTGCGGGGTATCGCCAAAATCCTTGGTTTTGGCCTCAAACACACCGAGGGCCATTTTAATTTTAGCCTGCTGTTTTTCCACCCACGCCGGAGATTTTTCACCCTCGGGACGCAAGCTTTCATAAAAAACCAACACGCCCGCTTCGATCATGCCATCGGCCAAAGCTTCCAGATACAAAACGTCCCATTTTTCCGCTTTGTCCGTTGGGTACAGGTCTGAATTTCCAGCTTGTTCCGCCAAATAGGCCGCAATCAAGGGGCTGTTAATCACCACCCGCCCGTCATCCAATTCCAACGTCGGAACTTTGCTGAGGGGATTTAAGGCACGAAGTGCCTCTGATTTTGTATCGGCCTCAACGGTTTCAACTCGGTCTTCTAGGCCCGCAACACGTACGGCAAACCGACATTTATAACCAAAGGGGGACGTCAGCGAGGTATGAAGTTTCATGGGGAGTATCCTTAAAAGTTATCTTTTTGGCGACGCAGTGCTGCGAACTCTTGTTCACTGTCACACCTTAAAAAGGGGTTGGTTTTGAGCTCGAGCCCCAGCAGGACGGGGATGGTAAACTCTCCATCTTGACGCATTTGATCAACGTCACGCGCGCGCGCCTTCAAGGCTTCGTTGTGCGGGTCAACACTCAACGCAAACTTGGCATTGGCCTGAGTATATTCATGGGTACAATAAATTTTGGTTTGTTCGGGTAGCTGGCTCAACGTCTTCAAGCTTTGATACAATTGGGCCGCCGTACCGCCCAACAATCGCCCGCAACCCATCGAAAAAAGCGTGTCGCCGGAAAACAAGGCGTCTTCGCTTTTTAGGTAATAAGCAATGTGATGGCGCATATGACCGGGCACGTCGATAACCTTAAATTTCAAAGACCCTAGGGTCACAACTTCATCTTCCTGTAGCCGAAAATCACATCGGGGAATGACACCATAATCGTGATGACTGCCGTACACTTCGCAATTAAATTCATCCACCAGATCAGCAATACCATCAACATGGTCATAATGAGGGTGGGTGACTAAAATATGGGTGATAGCCCAGCCCCACTTTTTCACCGTGTCGGCGATAATTGGGTCATCGCCCGGATCGATGCATACGGTGACGTTTGCCTCCGGGTCATGGATCACAAAGACATAATTGTCGAACAACGTGGGGATGATGCGGATATCTATAGGGCTCATGCTTAAAACTAGCACCCTTTCACAGACTTCTGCTAGTCTAGAACGATGTGGATGGATGCAGTTGATTTACGAGAATTTTATGCGCGGCCCCAAGGTCAAGTGGCGCGCCGGATCATTCGCCAACATTTGCGCCAAATGTGGCCAGATGTCAGCCATCTGAACGTCTTGGGTGTGGGCTATACAACACCGTATTTGGGATTATTTCGGCCCGAAGCCACCCGCACCTTGGCCGCTATGCCCGCCCGCCAAGGGGTTTTGCATTGGCCCCCCGGAGACCCGGGCCTGACGACCTTGGTCGATGAAACCGAATTACCCTTTGATGATTTGTCCATGGACCGCGTGCTTTTGGTGCATTCGGTGGAATGTTCGGAAAGCCTGCGCCATATGCTGCGCGAAGCCTGGCGGGTTTTGTCCGACAGTGGACGCATGATTATCGTCGCCCCCAACCGTCGCGGCATTTGGGCCAGATTAGAACGCACGCCCTTTGCCCACGGACAGCCCTATTCCCCCATCCAGCTTTCCAGGTTATTGCGCGAAAACATGTTTACGCCTGTGCAATCAAGGGTCGGACTATATGCTCCGCCGTCCCAGGCGCGCTTGGTGTTGAGTGCCGCGCGCGCATGGGAACAAGTCGGCAGCCGCCTGTTCCCCGCCTTTGGCGGCGTGGTCATGGTTGAAGCCGCCAAAGAAATCTACGGCGGACAAGTCGCCATCAAAAAAGAACAAGAACGAAACTTCGCCCTAGCCCCCCCAAGCGGAGAATCCAACCGTATAAAGAATCATCGAGAATAAGTTTCTACGGCGTTATCGTTTCACAAATTTCAAATGCCGCGATTCTATAATTAAGTCCAAAAACAATGAACTCAGTGGTTCATTGTGACAGAATCCAAAAAAATAGCAAAAAACACCATATATAGCAATATTATCGCAGGATTCCACCTGATTCCACACCACATACAGACCCTGACGATGCTGGAAAAGATCCGAATCCGTCTATTTTCCACGCGCATCAGCCGATATTGGTAATTTAGCTTGCTAAAATGCTACATGCCTCTATGATTGCTTGCATGGATGCAAAAGAACCAATCAAAACTCGCCTCAAGGCAATTGATGCAGATTTAGTGGAACTAGATCAAGCACGTCAACTGCTTCTAAAGGAACGTGATGAATTAGGGGTCGCACTCAAAGTTTTTGGCCGCTTTGAAAAAGAAGCCACAATTTCACAACCACACCCCGTCACGAGCACAGTTAGCGGAAGAAGTAAAATTGCTTTTCCAGATGGGGCGCCAAAAACCATTGCAGTAATGATCACAACTGTTCTCGCCCATAGCCCCACAGGACGTTTGACCGCTTTAGAAATTTTAGCTGCGATACAGGACACATGGCTCCCTGCATTACAACGCACAAGCTTATCACCAGCGCTTAGCCGCATGGGAAAACGTGAAGAATTAATTCGCGAGGGCCATGTTTGGCACTTGCCGCAAAACGCCGAGACCGGAAGCGATGGCACGCCTCCGGTCTCGATAGATAGCCAAAAAGGTTTTTTTGGTTGAACACACAGCCTAACCCAGGCATCGACCAAGGCGATTAGACCTTGCGTGGAAGGAGAAGTGAAAAATGACAAATACAAACCTTGCGGTAGGGTTTAAAATGCCGCTTCTCGAATGATGCGTTCATTTATGGCGGGTAGTTAGTGCTACCCGTCATAAATTTTATATCATCTTTATATTAGACCATCAACTAATCTAACAA
>NVSZ01000111.1 GCA_002732845.1 Rhodospirillaceae bacterium | reverse complement strand
GTATTTGCAACTTCTCGTAGGTATTCCGGATCGAACTTGCGGTAGATGCGTTTGACGGTCTTTACATCCGTCGCCGTTAGGTCACTGGCTTGGTCTGCTGTGTATCTGTTCTCTGCCATCCAAGAAATCACGGAATGCTTCAAGACATGCGGGGAAGCCCAAGACAGGCCGGCACGAGCGGCTGAGCGCGCAAATGCTTTCTTGATGGACTTACAGGGTTTGCCCATATATTCGATAACATAATCTGTCTGAGCGAACTGTTGCACATCACGAAGAGCCGTAAGCAAACCTGATCCGACAGGAACGGTTGTTCGTTTCTTGTTCGTCACGGGCATGTCAGGATCATTGAAATCTAAAAAGCCCTTTTCAAAATTTACACGATCCCATGTTAGCCCCAATACGGCCCCAGCTCTGTGGCCTGTTGTCATAGCTATTAATATGAACGTGTGAATATGTTGTGATTTTGTTGCCTCCAGAAGTCTCTGGACTTCAACTCTTGTTAAAAATCTTTCACGCGGTGCTCTTGGCTTGGGGACCTCCACAATTTTTTGGTCGTGGCCTGAATGTAGCAAAATGGATCGCAAAACCAGCAACTCTTCTCGCAACGAAGCAGGCGCCTCTTTGCGCTTTGTTCGATACATGGCCAATAACGGCTTATTCAAATCGCCAGGCCGCATGTCTTTGAACGTCTTTTTTAATGTATTGTGAAAATACATCATGTTCTTGTGGCTGGCTTTTCCCTCCAAAGATTTCAGGCGTAAGTCTAATAATTTGCCGATTGTAGGATCTGTTGGGGGTGACGTGATTTGAACAATATATTGCGCTAGGCATTGTTCTGCCTCGCCCGCGTCCGTTGTGCCAGTTGTGAAACGTTCCTTGCCGTCCTTGATGTAGTAGCAAGTTGCGTCTGGTCGCTTGATAAGCCTTGGAGGCTGGCGTTTTCTTGGCATATTGTATGCCTTTCGATATATCTGTTTAATTCAATATCTGTAACTCGTATGGCGCAACCGGGTCGCTGAATGTATTTCAATTCGCCGCTTTTGCAGTAACGGCGTGCGGTTTCATAATGAATTGCCAATGTCTCTGCGACTTCATGAAGGGTCAAAAGTTTCATGGCCTCACCCCCTTTGTCATGGCGTATAAATTCAATACTTTCAGCATTCCTGATATCCCAACGTTGCAACAAAGAATATTAAGTGGTAATTAAGATGGTAATTCCGCAGATCAACTAAGTCAAGGATTTAATGGTAACGTGTTTGGTAATGACGTAAGATTAAAATTAAAAATGGCGTGTCGCTTACTCGGCGGGCAAAAATCTGTTGCCAACTCTGCTCATATTGATAATTCAAATTTTGGGAAGTGGCTCAAGGGGCAACCAACGCTTTCTGAAGAAAACATTCAGGCTGTGCTTACGGCTATGGGGCTTCCAGATGGAGAGCCTGACACCAAAAATATACACTGCTGGAACATTAAAAATTCTTTTTTGAATAATTTAAGCTCAGCTCTAAGTCTTTACTTTCCATACACTGCAGAAATGGCACGAGCTCCATGGGTTGTGCAGGGACCAAGTTTAAAAGATACGCTTGGCATTGGGGATGCTCCCAATACTTTATACGCTCTCACTGACGGTAAAACACGAGCCATTCTTCGCATGCCTCGCAGTGTCATCATTCAAGAAAACAATGTACTTCCCGTAATTAAATGGCGAAATGACACTCCGGAAAAATCTGTCTTGTTGATTGAAGAAATTAAATCCGGTTGGGTGACGGGAGTTCCTACAGTTAAGGAATTTGATTTAGCTTGGAATGCTCAAGGGCATCAGGTCACAGATCACGATGTTCTTCAGGCCATCAAGGATGCAGACATTTCAAATAAAGAAGCCGTTCGCCGCATCAAACAGAAAAAATAGCATTTACCTCACATACAGACCGCTTAAGCCCACTGCCCGGATTCAAACTCGGCGTATGTTATTGGTCGCTTGGGGATATGGGCGGCTCGACCAAATCCGGAATGGCATTCCATTCGCGTGACTTCTGTTCGATCCTGAAGATCTTTTATGCTTTGCTCGCGAAGGGCGCTTAATTCGTTTTTTTCTTTTTCACCAAACACAACACTGACGGATACATCAGTCGAAATTTCACTGATGTGTAATCTTGCATGGCCAAATTTAAGCAAACATTGTCCAGCTGACAAACATATACTCCGCCATAATTTTTCATCATTAAGATCAAGTTCAGCAATATGCGCACAGAACCACGCCAACATTTTATGATCTTCAATATCATGGCGAACACGCATTTCTTTATGCCCTTTATTCGATGCGTTAAATATCACTGTCCCACAACGCAATTGTCGTTCAGGTTGTTTAAAAGGCAAATTTCCAGACTCATAAAAATGGATTAAAAGCTTTAAGGCTAACGTTTTTGCAATAACCTGAAGTTTTAATCGTCGCGCTGGCCATTGGCACAAATACCACGCACACCACAGGATCGTAGCCTGTGTAAGTTCAGCACTCTCCCCTAATTGTTGCCCATCTAAGTTAAGGCTTGGACGAGGAGGCTCTGTTTCAAAGTCTGGAGCTTTGGAAATAATATTTTTGATAGAAGGGCTAACTTCAAAAAACACATGCTCTTTAAAACAAGCAGAAAACTGGTCGTAATCCGGTTCCGTCAGGTGAGGGGATTGAATTACGTCAACCACTTCGTAGTCTCCACCAATGATGTGGGGGAGCGCCTCGACACGATAATCCATTCTTTTACACTCCTTCAACGAAAAAACTTATGTATTCGAATCGCCTGTATCCTGAATTGTAAAATGATTTGTCCACAATGGAAAATTTATCAAATAAAATTCAAATATTTCCGGTAAGGAAGTCTATGGATTAGAGCCGTAAAATAATCCATGCTTGTAATTACGCCGCCCGAGGGCGCAATTCCGCTTTTGTCTGACAAAGGTTATTATGAGCATGCTATCAAACATTTTAGATGAGGAAGATTGGGGCCGTTTAAAGATGGGGCGCTTCACAGACGCCGATGAAAAAATGATTTTAGCCATGATGCGGCAAAAGGCTGGGGCGAGTTTGTTTCATAAAATAATGGGGTGCGGAGCAGACATGTCGCGTCCCGCACTCAAACGAATGAAGCAAACAACTCGACCTAAATCCAGCACTGGTCAGCGAACTTTTCATTTTAATTTAACCGCACACACGATTGGACCGGGTCGCAATCAAATACACACCGGCCAAGCGGCATCTGCTCATCGTTATATTGATCGAACCGACGTAAGTGAAAGCAAGCCGAAAGACGATGTCGAGTCCACATGCGGATTACTCAAACAAGAGGACAGTTCATTTTGGGATCATGTTGAAATAATTGAAGGCGCGGGGCGTGTTCAGCATAGCATCAAGGCCGAATTACCCTTTGAAACGGAAATCGGGGAAAAAGGGCGTGCCCAAATTGTCCGAAGATTCTGCTCTATTTTTGATGAATTAAACTTGCCTTGGCGTGCGGTCGTTCATCGCCCTGATGCTCAGGGCGATGAACGCAACTATCACCTCCACGTCCTGTTTCATGACCGCTCGGCAACGCCTGGCACACGTGGGCTTTGGAGGTTTGGAGAGAAATCACAGGCTTGTCGACCCCGATCATTTATAACGAATCTTCGCAAACGATATGCTGATGCCATTAATCACGAATTCGTCCGCATAAAGAACCCTGAACGATGGCATCCCGGAAGTTATAAAAAACTAAATATCTCTCAAAGACCTGGCGTACATCTCGGCCCACAAAAAATGGCCCGAGAACGCAAAGGCCTGATCACGCACCAAGGCACCCACAATATTGGCTGTTACTTTGAACGTCGATTTGATCGGATATCACATGGTCTTGACCAAGCTCGTTTACGTGATGTCCACTTTGCAAACCATGCATTGGGCATAGCAAAAAGGGCAGGGGTCAACACTATATCTCTTGATGTGCTAAATGCGATCAGAACGTTACGTTTGACTGTGTCAAACTTCGCTAAACAATCCGAAAAGCGCATTGAAAATTCGGGGAACGCTCAATGGCAACACATCCGCTACAGGGAATTGCCACTTCGAGCCAAACAAATCGCAGGCACCCATAAAGATCGAGGCATTAAAAACACGGCCATTAAAGTCGCACGGAAAATTCAATGCTCCGTGAAGCGCTCCCGCCTTTCGGCGATTGCGACACTAGCTCATTCTCGCCATACTTATCGACAAATTCGTCAGCAAGTTATTGAGGACATCAAGCATGTTGAAGCAGAGTTACTCCTAACGCGCCACCGTTATGAGCTCAACAAACTAACAATGATGCAGGACGACATTCAAAAGGATCGACGGCTTAGTGAACAGGAATGGAAAAATCAAACACGCGCAATTGAATTAAAATACGCAGGTTCTCGGCATTTGTATATTGAGGCACTCAACAGGCATGAAATTGTTCTGACTAAATATCATTCAGCTACTGCAGTCGAAAAACTCATCAGCGAAATTTCAACGCCTCGTAAAACAAAGTATATTTCGCAACATGCAAAAATTGCGTTGGGCCTTTCTCAGAAAAATTCAAAAGAAGTTTTAGCGTCAATTGAAAGCTTRCGTCTTGCCGCACTGGCCGCCAAYAAGGCTSAAAATKCCMKACGCAWRCAACGCCAYTCARGYAAATATCGCCGAGAACGATTTATTATTTGYGATGCTGATCRAAAAGATCGGTCGGCGAGACTTAAACAACAAAAACGTCTGATTGCGGATCAAAAGAAACGAATCAGYCAAAACAYCRTTGCYTCAGCCCTTGCTGAAAAACGTGGRATTAAATTGRCWGGGAAAWTTRCKAAGGCAAAACAGTCATCTCTWTAATTGWGGATCAYTYCCGGTCNWYYKGGGTGAATTTGAARGAMASAATTGCGAGYTTRKARATAYMTTYRAATTTRGYTTCGCTWKMATMRTCTAAACAACATGTATYCACATTGAGMAGAAATTCATTTTCTCCAGACCATAAGTTTTGATATTTAATATCRACWCCWTYKGATTTGTTGAYAAGGGAGTAAGCCATGTTTTGGTTGGACATATATGTAACCTTAACCATATCCTTGGCATCAGGCCATTGAGTAATTCTGATTTTGAGTTGATCAGACCATCTGTCCCATTGGGTCGGAAAATAATCATCTGTTACCTTTAAGGTGACATCACAAAATTTATTTTTTGTTGACCTGAAGTCACAAATATCAAATCCAGATATTTCAGTTCCCGCATGAGGCCCATCAATAAATTTTACACGCATTTCCACGCGAACAGGCCCATTGCTCGGATCAGGCCGTAGATCAACATGGGGAGAGGATGTATTTGCGTCACTGGCCCCCATCCAATCAAGCCACCCGGCTTGGGCCGGTRCCGTCGCAATGATTGWGGTGAATGTGGCCACCAACAATGCAGTCTTTATTTTATCTCTCATTCTCGAATCCCTCCGTGATTTTYATAAAGGGGACAGTACCAATAGTTGTTCCCTAAGTAAATAAAAATGAGACTTATAGTCTGTAGACTGATAGTCAACACTTCGGCTTCCTTAGAGCATGGATATCCGCACTCAAATTGGCCTCAATGTAAAGGTCGCTCGCAAAGTAAAAGGCTGGTCGCAAGAAGTATTAGCTTTTGAAACGAGCCTCCACAGAACCTACATCAGCGGTATAGAAAGAGGAATCCGAAACCCCACCGTGACAATTATTTCACGGATGGCAGAGGCACTAGACCTAGCCCCCGCGGACTTACTTAAAAAGCCTTAGTCTGATCTCAAATCTATCAGATGAAGCCCTGCCTTTTTCTGCTTGAGCAGCTTTGTCTGACAAAGTGTCTATCCTGCTGATGCGAGAAAAGTTAAATGTGGCATTGGCAAGCAAACCATATAAATACAAAAAATCCTTATTTTTCAATGGGTACAGGATAAAATGAGTAAGAACCCTTGCCATCAGC
This sequence comes from Rhodospirillaceae bacterium, assembly GCA_002732845.1. GTDB lineage: Bacteria > Pseudomonadota > Alphaproteobacteria > Rhodospirillales > Magnetovibrionaceae > JANLGW01. Next base: position 481 of record NVSZ01000111.1, on the reverse strand, counting down.
TGTTTTTAGCGAGCGCTGACACATTGACTAATCTGAGAAAACTTGCGCTGACACACCTTATTTTTGCGCTGACACAACCAGAAAACCCGCTGACACGCCCCAAATCACCGCTGACACAACCAGAAAATGCGCTGACACACTTTTTGTGCTTTCAGAAATAGTTTCAATCGATTTGATAACCTTAAAACTTACGGCAATTCATAAAGCTTTTTAATGGGTCGCATGATTCATTGTGATTCATAAATTCTGATGTAAGTGGGTCAATGCTATTTGCCATTGTTAGGGCCCAGCGCACCCAAGCCGTGACTTCTTTAAACGAACCAACATGTTCTGAATGAAGAACCGCACGTCGCGATACGTCTTTTACAAATAATTTTATTTCTTGAGCCCGTTTCCAATTTTTAAATTGTTGCTCAAAATGTTGTGCACGCTCTTGCTCTAAGTGTTGTTTTTTCCACTTTTGATCACGTTTACGGGCTTG
>NVSZ01000110.1 GCA_002732845.1 Rhodospirillaceae bacterium | reverse complement strand
CCATTGATTTGGACAAATGCACGGGCTGTAACGCTTGTTCTACCGCGTGTTATGCGGAAAACAATCTGGCTTGGGTTGGCGAAGAAAAGTTTGGCGCACGCCAAGCTATGAACTGGATACGCGTTGAACGCTATTTCGACGAGCCTGATGTTGGCGAAGCGTCCTCAGACAGTCTTGACCGCGGGGCGTCTTTCTTGCCCATGATGTGTCAGCATTGTAATGCGGCACCGTGCGAACCGGTTTGTCCGGTGGCGGCGACCTATCATACGGTCGATGGTCTGAACGCTCAGATCTATAACCGTTGCATCGGGTCGCGCTATTGCGCGAACAACTGTCCAATTCGGGTGCGGAACTTCAACTTCTATGACAACGCTCAAACCGCATGGCCGGCACCGATGGATCAGGGTTTGAACCCAGATATTTCTGTGCGGTCTAAGGGTGTCATGGAAAAATGCACCTTCTGTATTCAGCGTATTCGCGGTGCCAACGACAAGGCCAAACGCGAAGGTCGCGAACTCGAAGACGGCGATATCCAAACGGCATGTCAACAAACCTGCCCAACATCTGCCATCGTGTTCGGTGATTTGTTAGACGAAACCAGCAAAATTTCAAGGGCTTGGAAACGTCAGCAAGTTCAACTGGGCAAATATAAACAAGATAAAGAAAATCCTGAAATGCGAGGCTACCGCGTGTACGAGGAACTCAACATGGATACCAAGGTTCTCTATCTAGAACGCGTGAGGGAGGTCTAATCATGAATACTGCAGCACAACATCTGACGAATGAGCAGACCAAAGACATCGATGAAAACATCGAATGGGCCAAGATCAACAAAGACGTTCTAAGGTCTATGGAAAACCCGCGCCGGGGCTATTGGGTGGCGATGTTCATCTCTGTCTGCCTGTTTGGAATAATGATCTTTGCCGAAGTTTGGCAATATAATTATGGTATGGGCGATGCCCTGCTGAACACCTCACACATGTGGGATCTGTATATCTCTACATTCGTGTTTTGGATTGGCATGAGCCACTCTGGCACCCTATTGTCCGCGATTTTGCATCTGACCCACGCCGATTGGCGCAAACCGATTTATCGTTTTGCYGAAGCCATGACCACGTTCTCGTTGATGACAGCGGGTATCTTCCCGGTCATTCATTTGGGTCGCGTGTGGAACTTTTATTGGGTTATGCCGTACATGTCCGATCGGGGCATTTGGCCGAACTTCCGCTCACCTTTGATCTGGGATGCGTTCGCGATCACCGCATACCTGACCAGTTCTGTATTATTCTTGTACATCGGCATGATTCCTGACCTTGCCATTTGTCGCGATAATACAACGGGTTGGCGCAAACGTTTGTACACCTTCTTGTCACTTGGTTGGCGTGGTGATGATGCCCAATGGCGTCACTTCCGCTTCACCTATTTGGTCATTGCGTGTTTCTTAATTCCATTGGCTGTATCCGTTCACTCGATTGTGGCGATGGACTTCGCCATGTCGATTATGCCCGGCTGGCACGTCACCACCTTCCCACCGTACTTTGTGGCTGGTGCTCTGTATTCCGGTTGTTYGGCGATTATCACCCTGTTCATCTTGCTTCGTTATTTCTTCAAGTTCGAAGAATACATGACCATGCCAATTTTGGACAAAGTCTGTAAATTGACGTTCGTCATTGCGATGGTCTGGACCTATTTGAACCTGATCRAATYTGCTTCAGTTTGGTACGGACATGATATTCCGTCCAAGGAAGTCCTGATCGCCAAAGCAACAGGTCCTTATTCTCCGTTCTTCTGGGGCATGATGTTCTGTGGTTCGGTATTACCGTTCGCCCTGCTCAGCAAGTTTGTGCGTCGCAACATGTATGTGATGTTCTTGGTATCGATCTTCTTGAACGTCGGCATGTGGCTGGAACGTTGGATGATCGTTACGCCTACGCTGTCTTTGGGCTATCACCCACAAGCGTTTAACGTGATGTGGCCGGGCTGGGTTGAATGGGCCATGGTCGGYGGCAGCTTCGGCTGGTTCGGCATGTTGTTCTTGGTGTTCGTCAAGATTTTCCCGTGTGTGTCCATGTATGAAGTCAAGGAAATGGTCTATCACCGCAAGCGTACGACGTATGCTGATGTGGATGAAATGATGGAACTGCATTCCGGAGTACCGGGGCCAGATCCTAAAACTCAAGAAAATGGAGGATCGTAATATGTCAGGTCCTGCGAAAAGAAAAGCACCTAAAACCAAGCGTGTGCTCGGTTTGTTTGGTGACTTTGATCAAGCGTTTGAAGTCATTGCCGACATTCGACACTACAAAGTACCGGGCATCACCGTTGATGACGTGACCTTGAAGTCGCCGATTGAACACCCCGAAATCGAAGATGTTTTGGGCGAACGTCCGTGCAACATTCCGAAATGGGCGTTTGGCGGTGGATTGTTTGGCTTTTGCTTTACCTTCATCATGTTGGCCAGTGCTCAGGCAAACTTCCTGGCTCAACCCCAAGGCGGCAAAGCGGTGATTACGGTCCCGTCGAACATTGTTTTGGCTTATGAAATGCTGATCTTGTTTGGCGTGTTGGCCACGTTGACGGGCTTTATCTTGGGCGCAAAATTGATGCGCAAAAGTGAAGGGCTGTATGACAAATCCATTTCATTGGATCAAATCGGCATTGTGATCGAAGTTGCCGATACTGAATTTCAACCGCTCAAAGATATCTTTAAAAAACACAACGTTATCGAAGTTCACGAGGAGTCCTTAACATGAAAAACCTAAAGACTCCCCTGCTTCGCCTTGTTGTCGGTTCGGCAATTGCGCTGGGTGTCCTGTCCATTAACTCAGGTGAAGCTTTGGCTTTTCCATGGTCAACCGACATGATGAACCAGCCGTCTTTCAAACCGCAAGAACAGCCCAAGGCTTTTCCCAAGCGGTCCGTACCCGTGGGCGGTATTCCGTCGGCTCAGTGGGAAGACCGGGATGCCACAGAAGATCTTAAAAACCCACACGCGCCGACGATGGGCTCGTTAAAAACCGGGAAAATGTTGTTCAAGATTTACTGTGCAGCATGTCACGGCCTAACGGGACGTGCGGAAAGTGAAGTTGCTAAACGCGGCATGCCCGCAAACGACCTAACGGATGATGCCGTGCAAGTTGATCTGACCGAAGGCTGGATCTTTGGCACCATCACGTTTGGCTCCGCCATCATGCCCCCGTATGGGCGTGCGGGCGATCAGGACGGCGAAGCCCGGGGATCAAATGATCTCAGCGTTGAAGAACGTTGGCATGTCGTCAATTACATTAAACACCAGCTTAAGGCCGATGCAGTTGCAGCCGGCCCGCTGCCGGAATAGGAGGGACGCACCATGGATGATTTTGGCAGCTGGTCCATTCTGACCACAAACTTTCTCATTATTCTTTATATCGCCATGAGCGGCGCTATGTTCCCGGCGATTTTGCACCTGTGCGGCGCTCATCGCTGGCGCGCACAAATTGGTTTTATTTCGGGAACCTGTACAGCCTTGTTCCCGGTCGCCGGTATCTTGTTGGCGATCTTGTTGATCAACGGGGAAATGACGTTCCCGTGGCTTAAAGAAGCCAGAGCCGTGGCTCAAGGTGGCGAAGGCGCTCACTTGAGCGGTTGGTATAACTATACCTTCCTCGTGGCCCGTGAAGTCATTGGCTTTTTGGTTATGGCAACGCTCAGCATTTGCCTGATCCGCCGCCAATACATGGCCGAAGCAGATCCGGATAAATTCCCACTATCCCGCTTTAACGCCTTGGTTATCTTGATGCCATTTGCCTATATCCTGTATGGCACCATGGTCGCTTGGGACTTTGAAATGACCCTGCAACCGGGCTGGCACTCTGCTTCTTATGGCGCGTATCAATTCCAAAGTGCGTTCCACGGGTTCTTGGGCTTTTTCATTGTCTTGCTGTATGTCTTGGATCGTTCCGGTCGTTTGACACGCCACTTTGATCCRCAAGTCTTTAACCATATGGCTCAGTTCCTGTTGGCCATGAGCCTCATGTGGGTTTACCTGTATTACACCCAGTATTTGGTCATGTGGTACGGGCGCTTGCCAACCGATATGGAACGTTACACACGCATGATGGACGAAGGTTACATGTTCATCGGCATGGTCTTCTTGGTTTTAAAATTTGTCATTCCGTTCACCTTGTTCTTGTTCAAAMGCAATCGTCACAATCCGACAATCATCATGCTGATCGGCTTTGGCGTCATCTTGGGAACGTGGATTGAACGTTTTGTGTGGATTTCCGGTTCGGTCGAAAGTGAGCTGTACCACATCCCACTCAGCTCCACCTTCGACATTGCGATCACCGTGTTGGCGATGGGTCTCAGCTGGTTGGCGATTGGTTGGGCTCTGATGAACTGGTGGTTGGTCCGTCACGACTAAGGCGACCACGAACAAACATACCCGGGGGGGGACTTAAGAAGGAGGAGCTTTCGAGCTTCTCCTTCTTTTTTTGTTTAAGAACGCGCGTTTGCGCGGCGGCTGGTCAGCCTTGCCTCAGGGCTTTGCCCTTCGGTTTCACTGGACTTGAATTTTGACTTAGATTTTGGGGAAAGTTTTGGTTTGTCTTAGGGCTTCACCGAGCACCATTGATGCTGCTACGGCTACGTTTAGGGAACGGGCGTCTGGAGACATGGGGACGATGATGCGCGCATCTACCGTGTTGTGAACCGCTTCGGGAACGCCTGAGCCTTCGTTACCCAGCAATAACACATCGTTTTCTTGAAACTGAAAGTCCGTATACGGCACCGCCCCTTTGGTGGTTAGCAACACCAGTCTTCGCCCTTCTTGGTTTTGGCGAAGCTCTTGAAAGGCCGCCCAATCATTCAAGCGTTCGACTTTTGCCAAATCCAGATAGTCCATTCCGGCCCGCTTTAAATGTTTGTCGGAAAAGACAAAACCACACGGTTCGATAATGTCCACGTCCACCGTCAGGCACGCCGCCGTGCGCAACAGCGTTCCTGTGTTTTGGGGGATTTCAGGCTGGTAAAGGGCAAGCCTCATAGGCTGTCTTTTTCTTCTGGCAATTTATAAAAGTTTCCGCGTTTCGGATAAGTAATATTTGACTGCCAAGACTTGCGCGGCTTACGGCGTTTTTCGTCTTCAATCTTTTGCGCGTTATCGCCATAGGTCCAAAAGCGATGCAGCACGTCTTCCATTTCCGCTTCGCTGAGCAATTTAGGTTCACCCATTTGCAACACCAATTGGTATTGCTGGGCCAAGACTTCGACTTCTACGGCCAAGCTCATGGCCTTTTCGAGGTTATCACCAAAAGCCAAAAGACCGTGATGGCTCATCAAGCACGCGCGTCTGCCGACCATCGCTTCCAATACCGCTTCGGACAGCTCAACCGTGCCAAAGGGTTCGTACTTGCAACAGCGAATGTCTTTGCCCCCCGCCATGGCGACCATGTAATGAAACGAGGGAATGTCTTTGTCCAGACACGCCAACGCCGTTGAATACGGGGGGTGCGCATGCACGATGGCCTTGGCAACGCGGCGAGATTTATAAATATCTAAGTGAAATCGCCATTCACTGGAGGGCAAAAAATCGCCCTGAGTCTTGCCGTCCATATCCATAAAGACAATGTCTTCGGCGCGCAGCTTGTGATATTTCACCCCCGAAGGCGTAATCAAAAAACCACCATTGACCCGTGCCGACACGTTGCCCGAAGATCCGGCGCTAAGCCCTCTCGAATTCAGTTGCAATGCCGTCTTAATAATCTTTTCGCGCAGATCAATGTGTTGCATTTATTTTGCCTGTTCGGGAAATAACGAAAGCAAACCATCCTTGGAAGCCTCGCACACGCCGCGTTCGGTGATCAGTTTGCTGACCAAGTGGCGCGGTGTGACGTCAAAGGCTGGGTTTCCGCCTTTGGACCCTTCCGACACAATGCGCACGGTATGCAAAACGCCATTGGCATCTTTGCCCCGCACTTCGGTGAGTTCAACTTCGTCGCGTTCTTCGATGGGAATGTCCCGGCCTTCGTCCAAGGTCCAATCAATAGTCGGGCTGGGCAACGCCACATAAAACGGAACGTCATTATCAAACGCCGCAAGGGCCTTTAGATAGGTGCCGATTTTATTGCACACATCCCCGGTCCAAGTGGTGCGGTCGGTGCCAACGATGCACATATCAACTTGGCCGTGTTGCATCAAATGTCCGCCTGCGTTGTCGGCGATTACCGTGTGGGGAATGCCGTGTTGGTTTAATTCCCACGCGGTCAGGCTGGCCCCTTGGTTGCGCGGACGGGTTTCATCGACCCACACATGCACAGGAATACCGGCTTCATGAGCCTTATAAATAGGCGCAATTGCGGTGCCCCAATCGACCGTCGCCAACCATCCGGCATTGCAATGGGTGAGGATGTTAATGGTGCGGGTTTTGCCAACGTTTTCGTAAGCTTCTAAAATCAGCTCTTTACCGTGTTCGCCAATGTCGGAACACATTTTAACGTCTGCATCGCAAATGTCTGCGGCCCGGTCCCAAGCGGCTTTGTTGCGCGCATCTGTCGGTAACGGGGCCAACAAGG
>NVSZ01000011.1 GCA_002732845.1 Rhodospirillaceae bacterium | reverse complement strand
CCGTTTAAACCCCAAAACATGTCCAACAATGCCGCCGTAACGGTCGATGGTGGCGAAATTGGGCGGGCTCAGGCTTTGCAAGCCTTGGCCTCGGGCGTTGACCCAATAGTTGACATGAACCCGGTGTTGTTAAAGCCCCAGGCCGAAACGGGCGCACAGTTGGTGGTCGGCGGCAAGGTGCGCGGCACCGTAAAACCAAAAGATTTTCGCACTTTTAAAGACACCTTATTGCCCGAAGTCCTCGCCGCCTTTGAACGCTTAAAAAGCCAGTGTGATATTGTCATTGTCGAAGGGGCGGGCAGCCCTTCGGAAATTAATTTGCGCGCGGGCGACATTGCCAATATGGGGTTTGCCTTGGCCGCAAATGTTCCCGTGGTGTTGGCGGGCGATGTGGAAAAAGGAGGAGTGATAGCCCAAATCGTCGGCACCTATGCTGTCTTGATGCCGTCTGAACGCGATTTAATTAAGGGCTTTATCGTTAATAAATTTCGCGGTGATGCGTCACTTTTTGACTCCGCTATGACCGATATCGAAGCCCGCACGGGCTGGCCGACTTTAGGTCTGGTCACGTGGTTTGAAGAGGCTCGGAAACTGCCAAAAGAAGACAGCGCATCGTTGTCGGGGTGGGCGCAAAGCGGGCAAGGGTCTGACCTAGAAAAGCCCATCCGCATCGCCGTTTTAAAACTGCCGCGACTGGCCAATTTTGACGACATCGATCCATTGATGAACGAACCTGATGTCGAGGTTATTTTATTAGAACTCGGCGAAGCCTTGCCCGGTGATATCGATGTGGTGATCTTGGCCGGGTCAAAATCGGTGATTGCGGATTTACGAGTTTTGAAAGATCAAGACTGGGACGTCGACATTAAAGCGCACCTGAACCGGGGCGGTTTGGTGGTCGGGCTGTGCGGTGGGTATCAAATGTTGGGCCAACGCATTTCTGATCCGGACGGTGTCGAAGGCGATATCGGCGAAGAACTGGGCTTGGGCTTGTTAGACATCGAAACCGTACTCACCGATGATAAAATGTTGGAACACGTCACGGGCGTCGAAGCCGAAAGCCAGTTGAAAATCTCCGGTTACGAAATGCATTTGGGGCTCAGCGAAGGCCCGGCGCGTCATCGTCCATGGGTGCATTTAAGCGATGGCCGCGAAGACGGTGCGGTCAGCACCAACGGACACGTCATGGGCTCGTACGTGCACGGCTTGTTTGCATCGGATGAATTCCGCCATGGCTTTTTAGACCGTCTGCGTGACGGCCGCATACAAGGGGCTTCTTACGCCGCCAGTGTCGAGGCCGCATTGGACGGGCTCGCCGACCATTTGGAAACTTGTTTGGATTTAGACGCACTGTTGGCTATGATCCAGCCTGAATAATTCTTGGAGCAATGATGAAAACGTTAAATGAATTTTGGGCCTTGGTTTTAGACGTATGGGGGACGGGTGTGTTCGGCATCGACATCGCAACGTTGCTCAGTGCGCTGGGTATTTTTGTGGGGTTTTTGGTGTTGCGGGGCTTAATCGCTAAGTTCGTGATCGGCACGCTGCGCCTCAAAGCGAACCGCACTAAAAGCTTGCTGGACGACGAATTGTTGAACGCTTTGGAAGCGCCCATTCGGTTGTTGCCCGTGGTCTTGGGTGCATTTTTGGCCTTGGATTATTTGCCGTTGGCCAGTTCGCACCAAGACCTTGCCGATAATTTTGTTAAAATGCTGATCACCACTGCTTTGTTTTGGGGATTGCATCGGGCGATCACACCGCTCAGTCGTCTGCTCACCAAACTGGAAAAAATCTTCACCCAAGTGATGATCGACTGGATGGTCAATACCATAAAGTTGCTGGTGGCGTTTGTTGGCATTGCCGCCGTGTTGGAAATTTGGGGCATCCAAGTGGGACCGATCCTTGCGGGTCTGGGCTTGTTTGGTGTAGCCGTGGCTTTGGGAGCGCAGGACTTATTTAAAAACCTAATCGCGGGCATTTTGATCATCGCCGAACGCCGCTTTAACAAGGGCGACTGGATCAGGGTTGACGGCGTGGTCGAAGGCACCGTCGAACAAATCGGCTTTCGCTCGACCATGGTGCGACGGTTCGACAAAGCCCCGGTGTTTGTTCCCAATACAAAATTATCCGATAATGCGGTCACCAATTTTTCAGAAATGACCCATCGGCGCATTTATTGGCACATCGGTCTTCAGTATTCATCATCCATTGAACAGTTGCGCGATATCCGCGATCAAATCGAAACCTACATTTTTGATAATCCGGAATTTGCCGATGCTAAAGAGGTCGCGACCTTTGTGCGTATCGATCGTTTTTCCGACAGTTCCATCGACATCATGTTGTATTGTTTCACCAACACCACCCAATGGGGGGAATGGTTGAAAATCAAAGAACAACTGGCGATGGCGGTCAAAGAAATTGTTGAAAACAACGGAACTTCTTTCGCTTTTCCGTCGCAATCCCTATATGTCGAACATCTTCCCGGCGATGGCCCGGAAATCTTCGTGCCGCCTAAAAAATAGAATTTTAAGGAAATCTCATGTCCGTCACTATTTATCATAATCCCAAATGCAGTAAATCTCGCCAGACATTGGAACTGATCCAAGGCCAAGGCGTTGAACCGCAAATCATTAAGTATTTGGAAACGCCACTAACGGCGGCTGAACTGAAAGACATTTTGGCTAAGCTGGGAAAAACCGCTGCTGAAATTGTGCGTAAAAAAGAAGCCAAAGAAGAAGGCATCGACGTTGCGAACTTAGACAACGATGCTTTGATCGAAGCCTTGGTAAACCACCCCCGCGCCATCGAACGCCCGATCGTCGTGAATGGTGATAAAGCCGCCATGGGTCGGCCCCCGGAAAGTGTTTTGGATATTATTTAAACTTTTATTTAGCCCCTCAGACGCCGGGCGAAAGCGGAGCTTTCTTGGCTTACGCACTTCGTGCGGGACCTGGGCGGTCCTCGTCCTGAGCTTTGCTCACTCCTCCAGACTGTGAGAGTCGGGAAGCTTTAAAGACTTTCCAAAATGGCGCGGGTGGAATTTAGGCGGGGTTTCCAGAGTTGTCGGTCTTGGGCATCCAACAATCTGGCGACCATGTCTTTGAGCGCCGCTGGGTTGTTGTCGCGAAGAAATGCTAAGACCTGTTCGTCTTCTAAGTACGCCTGAAACACCGCATCAAAATGGTGGTCTTTGACACAGTGTGCGGTGGCGGCGAACGACACCATGTAATCGACCGTGGCGGCCATTTCAAACGCACCTTTATARCCGTGSCGCATCACRCCCTTGATCCATTTTGGRTTRACMACRCGCGCSCGCACCACGCGRCCAATTTCRTCTTCYAASGTTCKGGCTTTGGGCGCRTCRACGCGGGAATGGTCCATGTGCCATGTGGCGGGTTGYTGRCCGGAYAGTTCYCGAACGGCGGCGGTCATGCCGCCTTCGAATTGATAATAGTCGTCTGAATCCAATAAATCGTGTTCGCGATTGTCTTGATTTTGCACCACCGCCTCAACGGCTTTTAGGCGCGCCTCGAACAGGCCGTGACGCGCTTCACCTTCGGCTCCGGAGCCATAGGCATAACCGCCCCATGCCACATATGCACGCGCCAAGTCGGCATCGGTCTTCCAGCCATTTTCATCCATCAAGGCCTGCAAACCCGCACCATAGGCTCCGGGCATGGAGCCAAAGACTCGAAAACCAGCGCGGCGCTGGGCTTCCGTTTTGTCGATGCCGCTTTGCATCAGTTCAGCAGTTTCAAGGTGTACGCGGGCGGCCAACGGATTTAAGTCTTCGGGTTCTTTTAAGGCGGCGACCGCACGTACTGCACTGTCGAACAAGTCGATGAGACCCGGAAAGGCATCCCTAAAAAATCCAGAAATACGGAGCGTCACATCGACGCGGGGGCGGTCTAAAATATCCAATGGTAGAACCTCAAACCCGGTCACCCGGCGGCTCGCCGCATCCCATGTGGGGCGGGTGCCTAACAGGGCCAAAGCTTGCGCAATATCATCGCCGCCCGTGCGCATGTTGGATGTTCCCCATGCGGTCACGGCGATAGTTTTGGGCCAGTCACCGTGTTCTTGATAATGGGCTTCTAACAATATGCTCGCTGATTTCCAACCGAGCGTCCATGCGGCAGGCGTGGGCACCGACCGGGTATCAACAGAATAAAAATTACGTCCGGTGGGCAGAACTTCGGGGCGTCCGCGGGTCGGGGCACCACTGGGGCCGGGCTCGACAAATTGTCCGGCGAGGCCTTTTAAAATGCCATCAATTTCGGCACGTCCGCACGCTTCAACGGCCGGGCGAATGCGGGTTGTGATTTCGTCTAAAACAGCACGGGTGGCGGTCCACGTTTCATCACATACGATTGTATTTTGAATCAGGCTGACCGCTAAGGCTTCAAGCCGTTCAACCGTATCGCCTGCACTGCGCCAAGGGTCGTTCGCTGATAAAACAGCGGGGCGAGGACCGGTCCAGTTTGCGGACATATCGCAATCGAGCGGATCAAAGTCTAAGGTCAAATCTTGGGCTAAAGCCCGTGTGAGGGACGCGTCTTTGGGCTCATTTCCACGCGACACCCGCACCAAGGCCATCAACAAATTATCCAGCAAATCATCGCTGGGGGACAACCCAAAAATATGCAGGCCGTCGCGGATCTGCATTTCTTTGAGCTCACACAAATACGCATCCAAAGTCGCCAGACGTTCGTCTTCGGCGGCGTCTTCTTTGAGGCCTGCATCTTGGGCCAATCCGGTGGTGTGGCAAAGCTCTAAAATGTCACGTTTTAAAATACGGGTGCGGCGGGGATCAGACCCGCACGCTTCGAAATACTCATCGACCAGAAGCTCTAAATCTTTTAAGGGGCCATAACTTTCTGCACGCGCTAAGGGCGGCGTTAGGTGATCGATGATCACGGCGGCCGCGCGGCGTTTGGCTTGTGTGCCTTCGCCCGGATCGTTGACGATGAACGGATACAAATGCGGGATGGGGCCAAGGGCGATTTCCGGAAAATCATCGGCCCCCAAAGCCAACGCACGGCCCGGCAACCATTCTAAATTTCCATGTTTTCCAAAGTGAATAATGGCTTGGGCCCCAAACGTTTTGCGCAACCACACATAAAAGGCCAAATAGCCATGGGGCGGAACCAAGTCCGGGTCATGATACGTTTTGGACGGGTCAATATTATAGCCCCGCGCGGGTTGCAGGCCGACCGCAACCTCGCCGCACATGATCACCGGAATGGCAAAAGTACCGTCTTCGCGCGCAAACGGATCGGTGCTGGGTAGGCCCCATTGCGTGTTCATCTTAACTTGAACGGTGTCCGGCAAGGTGTCGAAAAAAGTTTGGTAATCGGCAAGGCTTAACGTGTGTTCGGCGGCCTTAATATTTTTTGGATCTAACGCATTGGTCGGCCCCGCCAAAATGCGGTCCACCAGAGCGTTGCCGTTTTGGGGGATGTCGGCGATGGGATAGTGGGCGGCTTTCAGGGCCTGCAAAGTTTCAACAACACCGGCGGGTGTATCCAAGCCCACACCATTGCCAATACGGCCGTCCCGGTTCGGGTAATTGGCGAGCACGATGGCGACTTTCTTGTGGGCGCTGGTGGTGGTTTTTAAACGTGCCCACCCCGCCGCTAATTTTGCGACAAAAGCGATGCGGTCGGCTTTGGGCTGATACGCAACGATGTCGCACTGGGTGCTTTCATCACGATCATTGAGGCCCTTAAACGAAATGGCGCGCGATAAAATACGTCCGTCGACTTCGGGCAGGGCCACGTTCATGGCGATGTCGCGGGGGCCTAAGCCCCACATATTGTCTTGCCAGCTTTCAATGTTTCCACCGGACAAAACCACCTGTAAAACGCACAGTTTGTGCTTTTCGAAAGGTGTGTATACACGTTTGTTTCCGGGGGTATTGATGGCGAAACCTGTGGTGTTCAGGACCACGCCCAGCGGCTCTGAAGTTTCGTCCAACAATTGATCGATGGTGGCGATGGAAATTGGGTCTTTCAGGCTGGCGACAAAAATCGGCAGAGGATTCAGGCCTTCTTTTCTCAGGGCCAAAACCAAATCATCAATGACTTTTAAATTCCCGCTGAGATAAAGGGCGCGGTAAAAAACGATGGGCGCGATGGGTTGGTTTTTTGCCCATTGTTTTTGKATGTCTTGAAGACCCACGGCCCCCAATTTGGGCCAATAGGCTCCGGCGGGCAGAACCGGGCGAGGTTGGGTGTAGTCAACATCAAATCCAACAAGGTTGGCCGTGCAATCGATAAAGGAACGAGCGTTGTCAGGACCGCCCAAGACCAAATATTGCCACAAGCGGTGAGCGTCTTCTGGCGCAACGGTGCTTAGGGCCGCGAGTTCCGCGTCGGGTTGATCGTCGCCCGGCACAAACGCCACGGGGATGTTTTTATCTTGGCAGGCCTTTGCCACTTCATCGATACCRTAAGGCCAATATCCGCGCCCCCCCAAGGCCCGCACAATCACCAGCTTGGCATGTTGAACCATGTCTTCGACGTATAAATCGACGGACATGTTGTGCGCCAAATGCATTTGGTTGGCAAGGCGCAGCGTTGGCAAGCCTTGGTGCGAATCCGAGGCTGATTTTCGGGCCGCTGATAAGGTTGCGATTTCCGTRTCGGCGGCGGTGATTACTAAAATATCGCCGGGGGTTTGGCCCAGATCAATGGCTTCTGAGCCGTCCTGAATGCCCCCCGGCTGTGCCGCCAACAGATGCATTTAAGCCCCCAAGGATGAGGCGATGGCCGTCTGGTCCAGACCCGCTTGACCGATGACGACCAAGCGGCCTTGACGGTCTTCGCCATCGGTCCAGTTGCGGTCATAATAACGGGTGAAGCGCACGCCGACGCCTTGCACCACATGGCGGGCTGATTTTCCTTCGACGTTGACAAAACCTTTGATGCGCAAAATGCCGTGGTGTTTGACCAGCTCGATCAATTGTTTTTCCAAATCGGCAGGGTCGGATTGGATRGGAACGTCCACGACAAAACTTTCAAAGGCGTCGTGGTCATGATCGTCATGGTGATGATCGTTATCGTCGTTGTGGTCGTCATCATGATGATGTTCATGATGAGAAGGACGYACGGCTAAATCGTCTTCGGCCCCGGCGTCAATTCCCAACAACACATCCACGCCAACATTGCCGTGGCTGGTGGCGACGATGTGTACACCATCGCGAAGTTTGCTTTGCAGGTCTGCCAAAAGCGTTTGTTCTTCACCGTCTTTCAAAGCATCAACTTTGTTCAACAACACCAGGTCGGCAGCGTGCAGTTGATCTTCGAATAAATCTTCCAACGCATTGACGTGGTCTAAGTTTTCATCGGCTTTGCGCTGCGCATCCACGGCGGCTTCGTTGCTGGCGAATTGGCCGGCGGCGAGCGCCGGGCCATCGATCACACTGACCACGCCATCCACGGTCACGCGGGTTTTAATTTCGGGCCAGTTGAAGGCTTGGATCAAGGGCTTGGGCAGAGCCAATCCAGAGGTTTCAATGACGATGTGATCAGGCGGTGTGTCGCGTTCAATTAACGCTTCCATCACCGGTAAAAAATCATCGGCCACGGTGCAGCATATGCAGCCGTTGGCGAGTTCCACAATGTCACCGTCTTCACAATTTTCAATGCCGCAGCCTTGTACGATGTCGCGATCAATGCCCAGATCGCCAAATTCATTAATGATTAAGGCAATGCGCCGACCGCCGGCATTTTCTAACATGTGGCGGATCAGGGTGGTTTTGCCAGACCCTAAAAAACCGGTGATGACGGTTGCTGGAATTTTTTTCATTCTCTTATTGTTCTTTCAAAATTTGACAAAGGCCTGCGGTGACTAAGACGACGCGGGCGGCCTTGGCGGCGAGCACTTGATTGGCAGAGCCCAAGGTATCGACAAACGCACGCGCCACGGCGTTCATGGGGATAACGCCCAGGCCGACAATGTCAGAAACGATGACCACCGGAGTTGGGTGGTTGTGCAGGGTTTCTGCGAGGGTTTCAAGGTCTAAGGGGAGCTCTTTATAGAGCATGTTCGAAACCCACATGCCGAGGCTATCGACCAATACGGGTTTGTCTTTTGGCATTTGAGCCAATGCGGAGGCAAGATCAAGGGGTTCTTCGACCGTTAACCAGCCTTCACCGCGGCGATCTTGATGTGCTTTGATGCGGGCAGACATTTCGGCGTCGGAGCCTTCGCCTGTGGCCAAATACACGCCGCCCGATGTAAGCAGGCTTTGGGCATAGGCACTTTTCCCCGAGCGTTGTCCGCCTAAGATTAACGTTAAGGGCGCTTGTATCACTGAGGGTCTCCAAATTGGTTCAGGCCGATGACACGCCAGCGACCAAGGCCTAAGACTTTGGGTTCCGTCGATATAAAGTCAAGGCGGGTGAGGGCGGTATTTTTAACGTCGATGCCCAACGCTTGTTCAGGGGTAAGGTTTAAGGCCAAAGCAATGGCGGCGCGGATTGATCCCGCATGGGCAATGCAAACAATGTCACGCCCGCCATGTTCAAACGTCAGCTGGTCAATACGCGGCGCAACCCGGCAATACAAATCTTCAAAGCTTTCGGACGGTGCGCCGGGCGGACGGGCTCCGGCGGGGTCATTCCAAAATGCCTGAGCGTCTTCGCCGATGCCCACTTCGTCCCACGTTTTGTTGGTCCAATCTCCAAAGGCTTGTTCGGAAAAGCTGGCCTCGCGCACGGCTTCGATGTTTAAGTACGCGGCCTGGCATAGGGCCTCAGCTGTTTGCTCTGTGCGTTTTAAGGTGCTGACGATCCATAAAGCATCGTTTGGAAGTTCAGGTCCCAAACGGGTAAAGCTTTCAAGGTCAGAAAGATCGGCGTCCACATCGGCCTGACCGGAAAGACGCCCAAATTGCGCATCTACCACCGGGGCATGGCGAATCCACCACCACCTTGTCACGATCATATCCGGCATTAATAAAAGACCGTCCGTAAAGCAACCGCGATACCCGCCAGAACCAAGGCTTCGGAAACCTGTTGAGCCGCGCCCAAGACATCCCCGGTGAAGCCTTGAATTTGGCGTTGCGCAATGGCCCCAACGCTGGCCACGCCCAATCCGGCTAAGCCACTGGCGACCAAGCCCGGACCAATGCCCAGGGTTAAAATCGCAATCAAAACGCCAATGGCGGCAGCCATGACGGCATTTTCGGTTTTGGGAATGCCCGCACCTTGGCCCAAACCATTGCGGCGTGCGGGGGGCAGGGCGATCATCAACATGGGCAAAAATGAACGCGATAAAACATGGGCGGACAACACGGCTGCGGCGGCAAAGCCCGGTGCATTAAAGCCCGCCATGGCCCCGGCCTTAAAACCAATCATCAGCAATAAAGACAGCACGCCAAAGGTGCCAATTTGTGAATCGCGCATAATGCGAAGCTTTTTTGCTCGGGTATCACCGCCCCCAAATCCGTCGGCGACATCGGCGAGGCCATCTTCGTGAATGGCACCCGTGACCAGAGCCGCCACGATCATCGCAACAAAACTGGCGGCCAAGGGATGCAGGCCTAAATTAGCGGCGCTCCACAAGGCCCCGCCGGCCAAAGCGCCAACGGCCAAACCAACAACAGGCCAAGCCCGTACGGTGTTGGACAGGGGGATCATGCCCTTACCTTTGTCGGTATCATTATCGGGGCTTGTGTCGTCTTCAACAACGCCTGTCGCTTCGATCACTTTGGATTTGTTCCACCATGAAGGCAAAGGAATCCGGGTGAGAAACATCCATGCTACGCTGAATTGATTGATTAAGCGGGTGAAAAAATCTTCGGTTGCCGACTCTGCGTGGGCGGCATCGGGTTTAAGCATCTCTGGCTCTTTGGGTGCAGTCTTGTTTTGATCTTTATTATCCGCGGGTTCTTTAGCCGGTTTTTTAACCATAGTATCCGAATCCTCAAATGAATTGCCAGCACACGCTGAGTGCGCTTATGTTAGGGCCATTTTAAATATTGTGCGAGTCCATAACAATGACCAAATTGCCAAATATCAGCTGCCTTGATGACGTTCGCCAAATTTTGGGGGATTTGCCGGGGCCAGATATGGATTGTGCCAAATTCGCTAAAGAACGCGAACCACAGTTGACCAAGCCCCAAGGATCGTTGGGACGATTGGAACAATTGGCGGCGTGGACGGCCGTTTGGCAAGGGCGTTATCCGCCTCGCATGACCCGTCCAAATGCCCACGTGTTTGCCGGAAACCATGGTGTTGTTAAACAAGGCGTATCGGCCTTTCCCCAAGACGTGACCAAACAGATGGTCAAAAACTTTGAAAGCGGTGGAGCCGCGATCAATCAGATTTGCGATGCCTTGGGCGTTGGCTTGTGTGTCGAAAGCATGGATTTGGATAACCCGACAAATGATTTCACCATCAAACCTGCAATGACGGACGAAGAATGTGCCGAAGCGATTTATTTTGGCATGAACGTGATTGATGACAGCTCTGACTTGGCCTGCTTAGGCGAAATGGGCATCGGCAATACCACATCGGCCTCGGCGATTTGCTTGGCTTTGTTTGGTGGACATTCAACATCATGGACCGGACCCGGCACAGGTTTGGACCAGACGGGTATGAACCATAAAGCCGAAGTGATCAGTAAGGCCGTGGGCATTCATCGCGCCAACATGCATGATGGATTGGATGTCTTGCAACATTTAGGTGGCCGCGAAATGGCCGCTATTGTCGGTGCGGTGATTGGCGCGCGCATCAAAAAGGTTCCGGTGATGTTGGACGGTTTTGTATCCACCGCTGCCGTGGCCCCCTTAGCCGCCATGAGCAAACGTCACTTAGACCATTGTAAAATTGGTCACGTATCGTCTGAACCCGGGCATAAATTGTTGCTAGAAAAATTGGGCAAGGTCGCTGTGTTGGACCAGAACATGTGTTTGGGCGAAGCCACCGGGGCTGTGTTGTCTGTGGGTATCGTCAAGGCCGCTGTGGCTTGTCACAACGATATGGCCACGTTCGAAGAAGCGGGGGTCAGCGGCAAAAGCTAAACCCGGGCTTTAGCCCCGTTCGATACGGTGTTTCAGTTTCAACAACTGACGGCGGCGTTCGTCTTCGGCGATCAAGTGTTCGACATAATGACCTTGAAACAAGCGAATGCCGATTGAACGGCCAAAATCGATGGCTTCGCGATCATCGCAACGGGCCAAAATAATACGTTTTGATCCGGCGGCTTTGACAATCTCTTTAAGGTCTTCTTTAACTTGATTGCCGCCATCAGTAAGATCGGGGCTCCAGGTCATTTTGACGTAATCCACACCCAAACGTTCGCGGTCGATCATCAACAGGTCTTCGTAAGTTAGGCCATCCAAACAAATGCGGTAGCCTTTTTCACGGCAAAATTCGTGGGCAAACAGGAACGATCCATAGTCGGCAAAAATATCGACTTTTTGCAGTTCTAAAACCATTGACCCTCGCCGTGCGGCCGACATGCCTTCGTCAAAGGCGATGAAATCAGGGCTCATCAGGGTGGAAACATTGACGTTAAAACTAATGTCTCCGGTCATCATAAAGGTATCGGCTTTGGACAATAAAGACAGCACACATTTGTCCAAACTTTCCGTTAAATACTGAAACAGCCAGCGGTTTGCGGTGAGGTTGATGCCCGGCATCATGGTTTCACGTAAATCCGCGATCGAAATAAACAGTTCGGAAAACAGAGGTTCGGGGACCATCTTTTTATTCACAACACAGACAAATTGGCGGCGCACTAAACTTGTTAAGTCGGTGCGGTACAAAGCTTTAACGGCGCGCGAGAGAATTTCTGGGTTGAGCGGGTCGCCGTGTTCTTGGCGGGCTTTTAAGGCTTCGCGAACGTTTGATCGAGAACTCGGAGATCTAGACGGGCGGTTGTCATCGCCCATGCCTTGGGCCATGTCCAACAATTCATCGTACTGACTTTCGACATCAAACCAAGTGAGAAATTCTTTGCCCGATTTGTTTTCTTTATCAAACAACGGATCATCGGAAAACAGGAATTTGACCTTTTGCACGGTGTCTTCGACGCGGGCATGGGCTTCGTTTTTATAGACGAAAAATATGTCTAGGTTTTCCAATTGGAACAATTGTCCCATCAAATCACTAACGATGCTTTCAAAGCTGTTGGTGGCGGCGCGGATGTGGTGTTCGCGGCGATTGGCGGGCATCAGGCTGGACAGATTGATGCGCACGGCTTTACGGCCTTCACGGCGATTTTCCAAACGGCGAAGATATTCCAACAACAATTGTTCTTGGGTGCGGCGGTGCATATGAGACGTGGAAGAAGATTGCTTAGCCATAATAAAGCATGTCCTTTTCCCCTTCAGATTGGATCACCAAGATCATTTCAAAGCCCCCTTGGCTGCCATAGCCGAAACAACTTTATCAATAAAGTGACCTTGATAACAGATGATGCCAAGGCCTAAACCCCAGCTGACGCCTTCTTCGGAATCAACACGAGAAAGCACCACCGTGCCCAATTTCATGCTGCCGACCACCGATTTGATGCGTTGGGTTTGTTCATGACCAACGCCGCCTTGGACTTCGGGCCCCCAGTTCATTTTAACGTAATCGGCCTTTAGAGATTTGGGGTTAAAGAAATCTAAGGTCAGCGGGTTCAAACCATCCACCAAGACCCGGTAGCCGCGATCTTGAAGCCAGTCGCGGGCCTTAATGTAATTTCCCATATTGGCGAAAATATCGATCATCTGAATTTCGACGATAACTTTTCTTGTCTGGTCTCCGACAATGGCATCAAAGCTTTGAAATGGGCGAGACATGATGGTGGCCACGTTTAAGTTGACGCTGACCGGATATTGGGTGTTGGCATAATCAATTCTGGACAGCACTTCTAAGACGCGTGCATCGATGGTTTCGGACAAGTATTGAAATAACCAATGGCTGGAAAAAATATTGATTTTGGGGGCGATGCGTTTGCGCAATTCGGCCATCGCAATATAATGTTCGCGAAAGGCTAATTCTTGTTTTTTGCCGGCGCCCACTTTGATCGCGGGTTGGCGGTGCACCAAATCTCCGATGCGGGCTTCCAAAAGCTTTTGTTTGATGTCTTGTAAGATGTCCGGGGTTAACGGCTCCCCGGTCATAGACGCAGAGGCACGCCCTGTGGATGTGCCTTCAGTGTGCTTTTTTTCGATGTCTTTTACGGCATATTCAATGGATTTGACGGCTTCTTCAAAATCCTTAAAGTCGGTGGATTGGCTAAGGTCGTACCACGTCGAAAATCGGTCTTCCGCAGAACCGTCTTCGGTTTGGGTGATTTGATCTTCGTGAAAAATAGTGCGGACTTGAAAAACCGCAWCGTCGACTTCGTCAATGGGGGTGTTGCGACAAATCAAGACGACATCTAAATTCCCTAAGTTATAGATATCAACTTCTTGTTTGGTGGCTAAGCTTTCCAAGGTGCGGCTGACCATACGGATAAAGTGCGGTTGTTTGTGGCTGGCCGGCAGTTCGGACAGATACAAATGCACGGCGTAGATGCCCGAATTGTTGGAACGCAAACGTGCAAGGGTATCCAACAGCCGTTTTTCCTGACTGTTGCGTGTTGTGCCACCCCCGCCGTATGATGTTGCTGAATCAGCCATGCCGATACTTTATTCCCCAATACTGTTCCTGCGCTATCGTACGGATAAGTGGTTAATAGACAACTACCTATTGTGTGTTTTACACAAGATGGGTCTGTTCTGTTGCTGTTGAAGGTCGTTATGAATAAACAATACCCTAAAACGCCTGAAAATACGTGCATTTTCGCCATTGGCGACGTGCATGGACGGCTTGATCTTTTAGAGCAAATGTTAAAAAAAATTCGGCTCGAAGCGAAAAAATGCCCGCAACCACGTAAAATTTTGGTGATGCTGGGCGATTATGTCGATCGCGGGCCGGACAGCCGGGGCGTTCTTGATCGTTTGGTTGACCTGCAAAATGGAAAGATTTTAAAGGGTTTTGAAGTGCATCTTTTAAAAGGCAATCATGAAGAAGCCATGTTGAGTTTTTTGGCTAAAAAAGACCCGACAACGTGGTTGTCCAATGGTGGTGCTCAAACGGTATCTAGTTATGACCTTGACCCAAAACAAAGCTTAAAGGTTCTGCGTCCGGCATTTTTAAAAGCCTTACCCAAACCCCATCGCAAGGTTTTAAGGGCATTGAAATTTGGCATGGTGCTTGGTGATTATGGCTTTGTTCATGCGGGTGTGCGCCCCGGCGTTGCGTGGGCCGATCAAGACCCCGATGATTTATTGTGGATTAGGGCCGATTTTTTAAACTTTAAGCAAGATCATGAGCATATGATTGTGCATGGGCATTCTCCGGCACCTGCCCCTGTTGAGTTGCCAAATCGTATTGGCATTGATACGAAAGCTTGGGAAACGGGGACGTTGACGTGCCTTGTGCTCCAAGGCCTTGATCGGCGATTCTTAAGCACTTAAGATCGTCGCGTCTGATAAAAAATAGGTCTGAAACTGTTATGAAACTCGCCAAGCCTCGTTCATCTGTTAAAGATGCCTCGTTCTCGGGTAAAACGCGCTCGGGCGGTGGAAAACAACAGCCTCCTCAGCCGCAACAACGCTGGAAACGCATTGTGTATTGGTTGGGTGTCGCCAGCGTGTGGGGGGTGATCGTTGGTGGTGTCGGCGTTGTTTATATCGCTTGGGATCTGCCCGATGTCGAAGAAGCTATTCAGGTGTCACGCAAACCAATTGTTCGGGTGCTGACCCGCGATGGTTACCAATTGACCCGACGCGGCGACCGCTATGGTCAGGCGGTGCGTTTGGCTGATGTGCCGTTGATGTTGCCTCAGGCAATTCTGGCCACCGAAGACCGACGTTTTTACGATCACTTTGGCATTGATTTGATCGGTATCGCGCGGGCCATGTGGGTCAACGTGCGGGCCGGGGGCATTCGCCAAGGTGGATCAACGCTGACCCAACAGGCCGCGAAAAATCTATTTTTGAAATCCGAACGAACCTTTCGCCGGAAGTTTCAAGAAGTGTTGTTGTCGTTGTGGCTGGAAGCAAAATTTACCAAAGATGAAATCCTGACCATTTATATGAACCGCGTTTATTTTGGACAAAGCGTGTATGGCGTTGATGCGGCGGCGCGTTATTATTTTGGCGTTCCGGCCAGCAATCTCAGTGATTATCACGCCGCCATGTTGGCGGGCATGTTAAAGGGCCCCAACAAATACAATCCATTTCGAAACTTAGACGTGGCGAAAAAACGCACCGAAGTGGTGCTGGGCAACATGGTCCGTGCGGGTTATTTTTCAAAGGCCGATGCGGACGCGGTGGTGCGTCCTAAAACGTGGAGAAAATCGGCTAAGTCCGGAAAAACATTTTATCAGGCGCGCCATTACACCGATTGGATTTTGGATCAAATCGGAGACTATGTAACCTTGGATCAAGACGTCACGGTTTTTGTATCGTTGGACACGCGGCTGCAAAAACAAGCCGTGGCTGCGGCAAAACGCATGATGGTCAAAGGCGGCAGCGCCCAACAACGCGATGCCAAAGAACTGGCTCTGGTCGCCTTGTCCACGGACGGGGCGGTGGTGGCGATGCTTGGTGGTAAAGATTACGCAACCAGCCACTTTAATCGGGCCGTGCAAGCCAAACGCCAACCGGGGTCCGCGTTTAAGCCGATTGTTTATTTGGCAGGATTCGAAGCTGGATTAACGCCCGCGACGCGCATGATTGATGAACCCGTGACCATCGATGACTGGTCCCCGCAAAACTTTAAAAAAGAATACGTCGGGGAAATGACTTTGTCGGATGCCATGATGCGGTCGGTTAATACCATCGCGGTGAAGGTCGCGGAAGACGCAGGCCGAGACAATGTGCGGGCCATGGCGAAAAAATTGGGCATCACCGCGTACCTTACCGACAAACCATCTTTGGCCTTGGGTGTTAGTGAGATCAGCCTCATAGAACTCACCGCGGCGTATGGGGCCTTCGCCACGGGCGGTATCGGCCTTTGGCCTTACGGCATTGTTGAAATTCAAGATGCTGCCGGAAAGCCATTGTATGTGCGGTCCGGCGGTGGACCGGGGCGGGTCATTCCGGCCAGTTATGCCGGTGCCATGAATTCCATGTTGACCCGTGTGATCGCGGGTGAAAAAGGCACCGGAAAAGCCGCGCGCCTGAATCGACAAGCCGCTGGAAAAACCGGAACGTCTCAGGATTACCGTGATGGCTGGTTTGTTGGCTATACGGCAAATCTGATCACCGGGGTGTGGATGGGCAACGATGTGGGCACGCCGATGAAAGGCGTCACGGGCGGAAGCCTGCCGGCGCGATTGTGGAAAGACTTTATGGTTCAGGCCACATCCAATATGACGGCGCGGGCCTTACCGTCGCAACAATTGCCTACGGCGGCAACCGAACTTGAACAAGAGATATCCCAAAAGGCGAACCAGATTGAAGGCTTGGCCAAGGACATTCTCAAAAATATTATGGATAACTTGTTTGGGAATTAGGCTTCGTTTGCTTTTTTGCGCTTGGTAAAAAACCACCCTAAAAATCCACAGGCGGCGACCACGGTCATCATCGGAATAGGGGTGCCGTCATGAACTTTGCCAACGATTATTCCCGCCCCTGCAGCCATCATCATTTGCACAAAGCCCAACAAGGCCGATGCGGCCCCCGCCATGTCTTGGTGCGGGGCTATGGCCCCGGCGGTGGCATTGGGTAAAATTAAACCAACGCTGCAAAGATAAACAGCCATAGGAATGATGACTAAAAACACACTGTGTGGAAAGATAAATTGAACCATGACGCCGACAAAGCCGCTGATGATGGCCAGCCGCCCACCGATTTCAATCATGCGTTCCAGTCCAATGCGTTTGGTGAACCGCGCGCTGATTTGTGCGCCCACCATGAAACCGACCACGACAAAGCCAAAGGCAAAACCAAAGGTTTCGATGTCTAGGCCTAAGCCTTCGATCAACACAAAACTGGCCCCGGAAATAAATGCAAACAGTCCCGAAAAGTTAAGCGCAGACGCCAAAACAAATGACCGATAGTCGGCGTCTTTGATTAAGAGGGAATAATTGCGCATGAACCGTTTGGGATTTAACGCATCGGATTTTTTCCATTGATTGGATTCCCCCAAGGCTGACGTGGTGATGAAAAATAGCACTAAGGCGATCACCGCCATGGCCCAAAATATACTCTGCCAACCAAAGGCTAAGGTCAGTTGCCCGCCAATCAGCGGCGCCACCAAGGGGGCCACGGCAATTCCGCTGGCAATATACGCCAGCATGCGCGCGGCTTCACCGGGGCCATGAATGTCGCGCACCACCGCGCGTCCGACCACGCCCCCGGCACACACGCCAACGGCCTGAAGAAACCGGGAAAGGATCAAGATTTCGATGGTGGTGGCCATGGCACAGGCGATGCTGGCGACAAAATAAAGCGCCAAGCCGCCCAACAAAACCGGGCGACGGCCAAACTTATCGCTGAGCGGTCCCAAAATCAGTTGGGCAAACGCCAAGCCAAACAAAAACACGCTCAAGGTCAACTGAACGCCCGAGGTGGTGACGCCAAAGGCATCGCGAATATCGGGCAAGGCGGGCAAATACATATCCGTAGAAATAGGCCCCGTCGCCACCAAAGCGATGATCAGAGCCAACATATATTTACTTTTGGGCGGGAACGGCATCTGCCTACGACGTGCTTAAACGTTTGATGGTGTTGGTGGTGGAATGACCGTCTTCGAGTTTGGCGAGCACGATTTTTCCACCGTAGCTTTGCACGATGTCGGCGCCGACTACGGTGTCGATGGTGTAATCGGCGCCCTTCACCAAAACATCGGGGCGTAGTTTTTCGATCAGGTTGATCGGAGTATCTTCGCCAAAAATCACCACCAAATCAACCGCGCCCAAGGCCCCTAAAACGGCGGCGCGGGACGCCTCGGTTTGCACTGGGCGGCTGTCGCCTTTTAAACGTTTGACCGAGGCGTCGGAATTCAGGCCAATCACCAAACGATCACAGGCTTGTTTGGACTGGCTTAAAAGCGAGATATGCCCCGGGTGTAAAAGATCAAAGCAGCCATTGGTGAAACCAACGCTATAGCCGCGATTTCGCCATTGGGTGACGAGCGTGGTGGCTTGATCCAAGGTCGCGACTTTGGCCCCGGCGGCGTCTAAGTCTTGGGCGTGCAGGGCGTGAGATAATTCATCAGAGCTGACCGTCGCCGTGCCGGATTTTCCAACCACAATGCCCGCCGCCGTATTGGCCAATGTGGCGGCTTGGGTCCAGTTGGCCCCGCTGGCGATGGCTAAAGCTAATGTGGCAACCACGGTGTCGCCGGCGCCCGATACATCAAACACTTCACGCGCTTCGGCGGTTAAGTGGATGGGGTCTTGGTCTTTTAAGACCAAAGTCATGCCGTCCGCACTGCGGGTCGCTAAAACGCCACCGATAGAACAGCTTGTAATTAACTGGCGGCAGGCTTTAATCACTTCGTCATCGGTGCCTGCGGGCAGGTTGGTGGCTTCGCTGAGTTCTTTTTTGTTGGGTGTGACGATGCTGGCCCCGGCGTAACGGGTGTAATCATTGCCCTTGGGATCAACGATCACGGGGACGCGGGCCTTTTTGGCTGCTTCAATGATGACCTTTAAGGTGGCGGTGGATAAAACGCCTTTGCCGTAATCGGAAAGCACCAAAGCGCCGTGGGCCGCTATATCGGCTGTGGCGTTGGCCTGAATATTTTGGCGGATATCGTCGTCCAGAGGATCGGTGTTTTCGGTATCGGCGCGCATCAATTGTTGAGCGCCGCCGACAAACCGGGTTTTTAGGGTGGTTGGGCGGTTGATCATTGTGACCAGATTTGGCTGGACGTTGGATAAGTCCTTTAGCAAATGTTCAACTTCACGACCCGCACTGTCGTCGCCGACCGTGGCGATGAACCGCCCGCCGCCGTTTAAAGCCTGAATGTTGGCCGCGACGTTGCCCACGCCGCCCAACATGGTGCGTTCGCTTTCAATGCGCAAAACCGGAATGGGGGCTTCGGGGGAAATGCGTTCCACAGATCCCGAAACGTAACGATCCAACATGACATCGCCGATGCACAAAACTTGTGCGCCGTTTAAACCTTCAATCAGGCCTGCTAAATCAGATATATCGCTCATCGTTACCTGCATTCATAAAACAGAGGAAGCTCACCATTAGAATTTCTTCAGTGTGTTGTTGTAGCGTGTTCCGCCAATTTCGCCAAGTGCGCAGTATCTAGAGGCCTAATCTAAATGGGTAGTAGACTTTTGCGTGTATGTGTACGATTGATAAAATACAACGTCTGGTTTAGGGTATTTTGCATCAGTGTATTCAGGTTGCAGATATTGAAATTTAGAATGTTGAATACAACAGTTGAATAAGGGGCGGGACCTATGAATATAAATCATAATACGGATGCGAATTTGGATTCTGATTCAGCCCCGTCCCGTGATGATCAGGCCGACCCTGCCAAAACCAAAACAACCCTTGATCGTGAATGCCTGCAACATTATGGCAAGGCGATCGAGGCGGCCGTTCAACAAGACCAATTTGAAGAATGCGCCCTTTTGTTCAGTGAATTAATCTCGGTGCTGAAAGAATTTGCCCATGATCAGGGCGGTGTGAAAAAAATGCGGGAAAACCTCTTAAGTTTGCGGGCTCTTCATCAGGCCCAAATATTGCTCAATCGTTGCCGGGAACTTCATAAAAGTGTGAATGTTCAAGCCTGCAATAAGTTGCGCGACGATATCCGTAATGGGTTGGTTTTGCTGCTGAGTGATGCCTTGGAAAGCGAGCAATTAGATGCCGAAAATCGGCGAAACGCCTGAACTTAACCCCTGAAATTATAATGCAAGACGACCTAAAGTCTGGCGAGGTCATGCGATGATCGTGCTTTGAGACGGGTTTTTTTATTTTAATGTTCTCCGTTTTGATTTAAGACCGACCTTAAATGAAAACGGAGAACGGAAGTGTTAGAGAGCATGTGGTGGCAAGCGGCCGGGGGCTCAATGGCGTTGATCGCCTTGGCTGAGATTGGCGATAAAAGCCAATTGGTCTGTATGGTTTTGGCGGCCCGACATGGCCGTGCCCGCCCGGTGTTGTTGGGCGCAGTGCTCGCGTTTGTTTTGCTTAACACGGCTGCTGTGGTGTTCGGTTCGACCTTAGCCGCGTGGATACCTGAATTTTGGGTGCTGGTCGCCATGGCTGTAGTGTTTGCCGTTTTTGGCGTGCAATCGTTGTTGCAGGTGGAGGACAACGATGGCGAAGTCGAAGGCGAACTTAATGGTCATAGCCTGTTCGTCACCGCTTTTTTGATGATTTTTCTTGCCGAAATGGGCGATAAAACACAGATTTCGGTGGCCGGTTTGGCCGGAATTTATCCGGCATCGGCGGTTTGGTTTGGGGCCACGGTCGCCTTGATTTTGACTTCTGCGGCCGGAACGTTGGCCGGAAAGACGGTCTTGCGCAGGCTTCCTTTGTTGTGGCTGCATCGCGCTGCGGGTGTACTGTTTGTCAGCATGTCCGGCCTAGCCATATGGCGGTTGGTAAACTTACCAACGCACAATGGACTATTTTAAGAGGTCTGGACCTTTAGGCATCGTCGCGTTCTTCGTAACCCACACGCACCATGTACAGCCCGTCAGAGGGCGCTTTGGGGCCTCCGGCATTTCTGTCGCGGGCCTCTAAGGCTTTTTTCAGGTCGGCCTTGGTCCATTTTCCGGTGCCAATCCAACTGAGGCTTCCGACGAAGTTTCGGACTTGGTGGTGCAGAAAAGACCGGGCGCGGACCTTGACGTGGATTTCTTCGCCGACCGCTGTGACGGTAATTTCGTCCAAGGTTTTGACCGGGCTATCGGCCTGACAAAAGGACGCGCGGAACGTTGAAAAATCGTGCTTGCCTACCAAAATTTGTGCGGCCTCGTTCATGGCGGCAGCGTCCAGTGGCACGGGAACCCACCACACTTGCCCGATTTTCAGGGCGGCGCGGGCACGGCGATTCAAAATCACGTACAGGTATTCGCGTTCGGTTGCGGAAAACCGCGCGTGAAAGTCTTCGCCCACAATTTCGGCCGCTAAAATCGAAATGGCGTGAGGCTTGGTGTGATAGTTGATGGCGTCGCGGATGGTATCGGCCTTCATATCATCACGGGCCAAATCAAAGTGGGCGATTTGCGCCTWGGCATGCACCCCCGCATCGGTGCGTCCGGCACAAAAGACGCGAACGTCTTCGCCAGAGAAAGCCTTGATGGCAACTTCGATGACTTCTTGAACGCCAAGGCCGTTGTCTTGGCGTTGCCAGCCCACATAATTGGTGCCGTCGTATTCAATGGTCAGGCGGTACCGGGTCATATCAGTTCTGAACCTTTAGGCGTAGGGCGACCGTTCAGATAAGCCCGTGCATCCATGCTGTTTTTTCCAGCAGGTTGCAGGCGGGTTRAACGGACGGCCCCGCTTTCACAGGCAATCGYTAAGGCATCATCCACGGCATATCCGGATGGTCCACTATCGGTGGTCACGGCAATATCCAAAACGCGAATGCGTTGCCCATCCCATTCAAACCAAGCCATGGGATACAGGCCGCGAATGTGGTTGGCAACGGCGTTGGCGGGCTTTGTCCAATCAATGCGCGTTTCGGCCTTCGCAATTTTTTTGGCGTACGTGACATCAGAAGTCGGTTGAGGCTTGGCTTGAATTTTGTCTGAAGCCAACCCGGCCAAGGTCGCCACAATTAAACGTCCACCAATTTCTGACAAGGCATCATGCAAAGTTTCGGCATTCATATCATAAGCAATAGGTAAACGTTCGGTCAGCAACATCGGCCCGGTGTCGAGCCCTGCATCCATTTGCATGGTGGTGACGCCGGTGACGTCGTCGCCGGCTTCGATGCACCGTTGGATAGGTGCCGCGCCGCGCCAACGGGGCAACAGGCTGGCATGAATGTTGACGCAGCCTAAACGCGGGGCTTGTAAAACTTCAACGGGCAAAATCAGGCCATAGGCAACCACCACGGCAATATCGGCCTCTAAATCGGAAAATGCTTTTTGTTCGGCGGGGTCTTTCAGCGACACCGGGGTGCGGACTTCGATGCCCTTGGCCTCAGCAAAATCCTGCACGGCGGTCGGTGTTAGCTTTTGTCCTCGCCCGGATTTTCTAGGCGGTTGGGAATACACACACACCACTTCGTATCCGGCGTCTAAAATTGATTTCAGGGCCTCAACGGAAAAGTCCGGCGTCCCCATAAAGATCAATTTTAATTTTTTCACATTTGACATTCGTTACACCGTTGGCCCTTCGTCGCGCCGGGTTTTTTGTAATTTGCGCATGATCATGCGGCGTTTCAGGCCGGAAATATGATCCACAAACAGTTTGCCATCCAAATGGTCTATTTCGTGTTGCACACAGGTGGACAATAAACCTTCGGCATCAAGTTCCTGTTCGTCATTGTTTTGGTCCAAGTATTTGATGCGCACAGCTTCGGGACGTTTAACATCGGCAAACAGTTCGGGCAAAGACAAACACCCTTCTTCGTTGGTGCCGATGACATCCGATTGCCACACGATTTCGGGATTGGCCATGCAAATTGGTGTAGGGTCTTCGCCTTTGGGGGCGATGTCCATCACCAAGACGCGGACTTTTTTGTTAACTTGTGGGGCGGCCAAGCCGATGCCATTGGCATCATGCATGGTTTCCAGCATGTCTTCCATCAATTGTTTGATTTCCACATCAACCTGATCAACGGCCACGGCGGTGACTTTTAAACAGGGCGCTGGGGCGATGAAAATGGGCAAACGGGCCATAAAACGTAAATCCTAAAGTGTGTAAACAGGCTTTATATATATGGATTTAAGACCCCGTGCGTCGTCCGTCAAGAAAACTTGCCTTTATCGCGCCTTAAATCATGTCCATATGTTAGGGTATTGCGTGAATTTGGAGACGAAGATGCGAGCCTTAGTACACTATATAGCGACCCTGGTGATCATTCCCATCTATGGCATACAGGTCTGTCCGTTTTTGGACAGCCTGCCGGCGATGCAGGTGATTATTCCTGTGGTGGTTGCGATTGGCTTGCAAGGTTTGATCCGCGTGCCCTTGCGGGCTCGCTTGGTGGATTCCCAACCTTTGAAGTCGCGCGTGTTACGGGCTTACKGGCTGGAATCAATACTGTTTTTGATATCAGCAGTGGGTTTGATGATCTTTAATGGTATGTATCATGGCTTTCCCATGGAAAGCGGCCTTAAGGTTTTGGTCGGGGTCGCGGGCTTGGGCTTTTTTGCCGCGGTCGATTTGGGACTGGCCGAAGAACGCCGGGTGGCGGATGCGGTTGAACGCGGCGAAGGCACCATAGAACCCGACGAAAACCCGTTCCCCATGACCCGCAAAGTGGCGCTGTTTGCCAGCATCAGCATTGGCGTGCTTGTGTTGATCTTTATGCTGTTGGTGATCAAAGATTTAGAATGGATCGTCGAAGTCGGCCAGTCCATGTCTTTGATGGACGCACGGGTTTCGATCATCAAAGAATTTGTGTTTGTGCTGATGGTCATCATGCCCCATACGCTGAACATCATCCGTTCGTATTCGATCAATTTAAAATACACTCTGGGCAATCAAACCTCGCTCTTGAAACGGGTGACAATGGGCGATTATTCCGGACGCGTGCCGGTCACCAGCAACGATGAATTTGGCCTGATTGCGCTGCACACCAATACCATGGTGGAACGTATTGGGGCACATGCCGAAGAATTATCCAGAACCCGCGACGTGACCATTTTGTCGTTGGCGACCTTGGCCGAAATTCGCGACAACGAAACCGGGGAACATATTATGCGCACCCAGCGTTATGTCCGTGTGTTGGGGGCGTACCTGCAAAACCATCCTAAATTTGCAGATGTGTTGAGCGACGAAATTGTGACGTTGATGTTTAAGTCGGCACCGCTTCACGACATTGGCAAGGTTGGTATTCCCGATGCCATTTTGTTAAAGCCTGGAAAGCTGACAGACGAAGAATTTACCATCATGAAAACCCACGCCAGTTTGGGAGCCGAGGCCTTAAATGTAGCCAAGCGGGAATTGGGCGAAGATTCGTTTTTGCGCTATGCCCATGAAATTGCTCTCACGCATCATGAAAAATTTGATGGCAGCGGTTATCCAAACGGATTGAGCGGCGATAATATTCCGCTGTCGGGTCGTTTGATGGCGGTGGCAGATGTCTATGATGCGCTGATTTCCAAACGCGTTTACAAAGACGCGTTCAGCCATGAAAAGGCYGTCGAAATCATCCGCGAAGGCCGGGGAACGCATTTTGATCCTGATATTGTTGATGCCATGGACGCCACCGAAGACGAGTTCCGCGCCATTGCTCTTCAATATTCCAGCATCCAATCTGATGTGGCCCAATAAGATACTCACTCATTGTATGATCACTGCGTTTTCATTGCATTTTTTCCGCTCATAAGGCAAAGTCCCGTCCATGGATGCTTCTTTACTCACTCTCGTCGTGGCCCTGCTGGTTTTGGCGGCTGTTTTGTGGCTGGCTTTTGGCCGCAAAGATACGTCTTCGGCCGATGCCAGCAATGCGAATGCGGCTTTGATGCAACAAATGATGCTCAGCCAAGCCGAACTTTCCGGGCGTTTGAAAACCATGAGCGAGGCGCAAAGCCAGCTGAACCACAACATGGAACAGCGCTTGGAAACCGTGAGTAAACGTTTAGGCGATGGCCTGTCGGAACACAGCAAAAGCACCGGGGACGTCATCAAACAAGTCCACGAACGCTTGGCGGTTATTGATACGGCACAAAAAAATCTGACCGATTTATCCGATCAAGTGATGGGCCTGCAAAACATTCTTTCGAACAAACAAGCCCGAGGTGCGTTTGGCGAAATTCAATTGAACGATTTGGTTGTTGATATCTTGCCACCCTCTGCCTATGAATTTCAATCCAAGCTGTCCAATGGAAAAATCGCCGATTGTTTGCTGAAAATGCCCAATCCGCCGGGCTCTATTGTGATTGATTCCAAATTCCCGCTGGAAGGTTATCTGGCGTTTCGCGATGCGGACTCCGATGATGCGCGCAAAGTCGCCTTGCGGGCGTTTGGCACGGCCATCTTAAAGCATGTTCGCGATATTTCTGAAAAATACATCGTGCCGGGGGAAACTGCGGAAAGTGCTTTAATGTTTTTGCCCAGCGAGGCTGTTTATGCGGAATTGCAYGCMWMKYTTYCMGAYGTKGTKGAAAAATCATATCGMGCSMGRGTSTGGATYGTYWSSCCGACSACYTTGATGGCRACKTTAAAYACGGTCMGGGCYGTSYTRAAAGATGCCCGCATGCGCGAACAAGCGGGGGTTATTCAAACCGAAGTTCTGCGTTTGTTAGAAGATGTCGGGCGTTTAGATGATCGGGTCGGTAAACTGCAAACCCACTTTACGCAGGCCCAAAAAGATATTGAGGGAATTCAGACGTCTTCTGGTAAGATCACGCGCCGCGCCGAACGCATCGAAGATATCCAATTGCAAGATGAAAGCCCGGCGGATGATCTAGAGCCGCCTCAATCCCCGGATAAAATTTCTGGCACCGTTGCTTAAAAGTTTGAACGCTTAAAAATTTATAGAGAGACCTTGTTGATGACGACCGATCCCAAAAACGATGATAAAAAATATAACCCAAATATTGCTGTGAATGCCGATGCTCCGGTGCAAAAATCTCCGGTCAAATGGATGATTATGCTTTTGGCGTTGATCATTGTTTTGACGGCGGGGACGCTTTGGAAACGGGAAAAAATATCACTTAAGGCGACGCCAAACATCCCTGAATTGACGACTGGCGGAAAACTTGGGCGCATCATTGTGAATGAACAGWGCGCCGAATGTCATGGCGAAGACGCGACCGGAAATTCCCGAAATGGACCGCCTTTGATGCACCCCATGTACCGCGAAGAAATTTTCCCCGATTTCCATTTCAGACGCGTCTTAAAAGAAGGGCGCAGACAACGGGCTTGGCAATTTGGGCCGATGCCCGCTCAACCACAACTCAGCGAGCAAGACATCACCAACGTCATCGCCTTTATTCGTGAAGTCCATGATGCTACTGGTGTTGAATAAGAATATTACATAAGGGCGATGAAGCGATTCTGACCCTAAAACTAAGCACCGCACCATCCCCGGGCAAAGGACAGTGCGGCTTAGAGAGGATTCCCACCCAAAAGGGATATGACTGGGCAGGCGTCCTGTGCATTTTGACCTCTATCTATGACCTTACGTTGACGGACATCAGGGATATGAAGTCACATCAATGCCGTCACGTTAATGACGCGGTCGAAAGGGATGAAGTCAAAAGACGTCTTTTCAGAACGGATACAAAATCAAGACACCCCATGTTGCACGCGTTAATATATATCAAGAAATACTATTACGTGCAATGACCTATTTTGACTAGAGGGGTTTTCGCGCCTTAAGAGCCGCAGAAAGGGTGCCTTCATCTAGATAATCCAATTCCCCACCCATCGGAACGCCATGGGCTAATCCGGAAACCTGTACATCCGCCCCGAGCATGCGTTCGGCGATATAGTGCGCCGTGGTTTGACCATCAACAGTGGCATTGGTGGCAAGGATGACTTCCTTTACAGAGGGGTGGGATGCGCGATCAACCAATTGGCCGATGTTTAAATCTTCGGGACCAATGCCGTCCAGTGCCGAAAGGGTGCCGCCCAAAACGTGAAAGACGCCTTTGAAGCCCAGCACCCGGTCCATGGCCCACAAATCCCCAACTTCTTCGACCACGCAAATTTGCGTTTTGTCGCGTTTGGGCGAGGCACAGATATGGCAGGGATCAATGACATCAACATTGTGACACACCGAACAGGTTCTTACGTTTTTGGCCGCGTCACTGATGGCGCGTGCCAAAGGTTCCATCAGAGATTCTCGGCGTTTGATCAGGTGCAAGGCCGCGCGGCGCGCAGACCGCGGCCCCAATCCCGGCATTTTTGCCAGCAATTGGATCAAAGCATCAATGCTGCCCGGACCGCCTAGTCCTGAACCGTCTCTCATGGTTTTTCCTTAACTCAAAAAGGAAGTTTGAAACCAGGGGGCAAAGGCATGCCGCCGGTGATGTCGGCCATTTTTTCGGCTTTATAAGCATCGATTTTGGCTTTGGCATCATTAAACGCCGCCATCACCAAATCTTCCAACATTTCGGGATCGGACGGGTCAATGAGGGCCGGGTCGATGGAGACACTGTGGACCACGTGTTTGCCCGATACGCGGACCTTAATCATGCCCCCGCCGGAATTGCCTTCGACTTCATGGGCTTCCATGGCCTCTTGCATTTCGGTCATGCGGCTCTGCATTTGCTGAGCCTGCTTCATCATATTGCCTAAGTTTTTCATGTTTTCTCCGTTACACACATAAGGGTAGCTTCCTTTAACGTCAGTGTATAACATCCCTGACATGGGACACCAAAGTTTGTTCGTATTTGATATCGAAACCGTGCCGGACACAGACGCCGTGCCGAACCTTATTGGCCTCGACGCCAGCACCGATGTGGCAGAGCGCCGTGAAGCTTTGAATGCCTATCACCTTGAAATTACAGGCGGAAAAAACGCTTTTCCCCGTCAGCCGTTTCATAAAGTGGTGGCGCTGAGCTTTTTATCTGCGGAAATCGAACGCACCGGGCGTCATGAAGTTTATTACCTGAAAGAAATCAGATCGGGTGGAAAAACCGATTCGCCGGAACACGATTTGGTCGCGGGCTTTTTTAAATGGCTGGATCAACGCCGCCCGCGTTTGGTCAGTTATAACGGACGCGGCTTTGATATTCCGGTGTTGCGTCACCGTGCCATGGTGCACGGTATTCAGGCCGGGGCCTTTCACGACACGTCGAATAAATGGGAAAATTATACCTCGCGCTACGCCCAGGATTTCCACTGTGACCTGCAAGAAGCCCTGACCGATTTTGGGGCCGCCAGTCGCGGTTTAAAGCTCAACGAAATCTGTGCGGTTTTGGGCTTTCCCGGCAAAGTCGGTGTCGATGGTTCATTGGTTGCGCCCATGTATGACGACGGAAAAATTGCCGAAATTCGCGACTATTGCGAAACCGATGTGTTGAACACGTACTTGGTTTACCTGCGTTACCAGCTCACCCGCGACCGCATGACAAAGGATGGCTATAACCGGTCCATCGCCGACGTGGTTAGTTTAATCGAAGCCGAACGCGAAGAGCGCCCGCATCTGGGTGAATTTTTAGAAGCTTGGGGCGAGGCCTCAAACAACACGTTTATGCTGCCATAAAACCGTCATGAAAAATCTCTATGTTTAAGTCGATAAACAAAATTTAGAGATAGAGATATATGACGATTACCATTGAACGCATCGCCCCCGACCATAATGGCTTCACCATTTTGGGCCTCACCAAACAAGCTTTGCAAGACGTCCATGTTTATTTTCAAACGTCTGAGCAAGGCCAACAATCGGCCAACCTGCGCGCCACATCCAATCAAAATGGCCTGTGGAAAGCGACCATACCCGGCACATTTAAAGCCGGCACAAAAATCACAGCCTTCGCCCGCACCGGACGCGCCGCATTGGCGTGTTTGACGGAAGTGCTTTAAAAGCCCTGAAAAACCATATCCAATGCATTTGTGATGGTGATGTTTTCTGAAATGTTCGCAACCGGATTTTGTAAAATCGATACGGGGACGGCGGCCAAAAATTGGCTGACCATAATGACTTGTTCCCCCTTGATTTCAAATATGGGGTTGAGGCGGTCTGCTGGTTTTGGAGCTTGATTTTTGGCAAGCAAAGGGACCACAACGCGGGTGTTTAAAGTATCCAGTAAATCGGCCTGAACATCTAACAAATAGCCTGAACCATTGGGGTTGGCATAGACATCATACCGGGCCATTAAAATTGCCGATAACGGTCAAGGGGAAGGCCGTGCGCTTCAACCCACTGGTTTGAACTTTTAAGGGCCGGGGCATTTTTTTCTTTCCACAGCTTGCTTTTGGTTTTGGCGATCTCTTGCCTTAACCCGGCTTCGGCGGCTTGGGAAAGATTAACGTTTAGATTTTTGGCTTCAACCAACAGAGACCTGTCCAAAGATAAGTTCGTTGGTTTTTTAAGCGCTTGCCCCGTCGACATTATTTCCTCCATTTTTATGTGCATATATTATGCGCATAAAAATGCGATATGTCGATATTTTCCCGAATGCGCGTCTAATTGTCCTCTTCAAAGCTCGCATCGGTTAAGTCTTTCACCGAAGAAATCGTCGAGCCGGGGAAGGCTGTAAGCACGGCGCTGACCAGCGGGTCTGTGGCGGCAGTGTTTTTGACTTGGGCGGCCTTGGCGTCTTTTTGTTGATTAAGCGTCAGATCACCGGCTTCGCGGGAAATGGATACGGTCCAAGCTCGGTCCGTATTGTCCCTTAACAATGTGGTGAGGCGTCCGGCCAGATCGGGCATGGCGTGTTCGCCCGGGCGAAACTCAATGCGACCGGGTTGGAAACTAACCAAGTGCACGTTGGAAATCAGGTTCGCATGCACAATCATTTCGCCGACCTGTTCGCTGAGCTCAACCACTTGGGCAAAGGTTTGCGGATCGGGCTTGGATTGTTCGACTTGAGGTGCTGGTTGCGCATTCATCATTGGACCGTGGGTCGCGTTTGATCCGCCCCCCATTGACCCGCCTTGAGCATTTACACTATTACCGCCACCACTTGGGGCTGGGGCTCCTCCGCCACCAGATGGGGCGGGGGCTTGCGGTGGAGAATCCTGTAATTTTTTGAGCACGTCCGCAGGGCTGGGCAGTTCCAAACCATACATCAGCCGCACCAACACCATTTCTGCTCCTTGCAAGGCACTCGGCGCGCTGCGCACTTCGCTTAAACCTTTGAGCAACATTTGCCACGCGCGGGTCAGCGCCGCCATGGTCAGGCCTTTTGACATTTCCAATCCACGGGTGCGTTCCATTTCGGGAACCCCGGGCGCGTCGGCGGCGCCGGGTGTGACTTTAATGCGGGTCAGCCAATGCACCAATTCCAACATGTCTTCCAGAACTTGTGCGGGGTCAGCCCCCAAATCGTATTGGTCGGCCAATTGGTTCAGGGCGACTTCGACATCGCCCTTCATAATCGCGTCCAGCAAATCAAAGGTGCGTGCCCGGTCAGCCAAGCCCAACATGTCGCGGACTTGGTCTTCGCCGACTTCGCCTTGGGTGTGGGCGATGGCTTGATCCAACAAAGACAAACCGTCGCGCACGGACCCGTCGGCGGCCCGCGCAATTAAGGTCATGGCTTCATCGGTGACCGAAGCGTTTTCGGCTTTGACGATTTTATGAAAGTGCGTGGACAACGTTTCCATATCGATGCGGCGCAAATCAAAACGCTGGCATCTGGACAACACGGKCACGGGGATTTTGCGAATTTCGGTGGTGGCGAAGATAAATTT
Source organism: Rhodospirillaceae bacterium (assembly GCA_002732845.1). Classification (GTDB taxonomy): domain Bacteria; phylum Pseudomonadota; class Alphaproteobacteria; order Rhodospirillales; family Magnetovibrionaceae; genus JANLGW01. The sequence goes on along the minus strand of NVSZ01000011.1, from coordinate 18,340 downwards.
GACGTGTTCGGGAGGCTCTTCCAAAGTTTTCAACAAGGCGTTGAAGGCATTTTTGGTGAGCATGTGAACTTCATCGATGATGTAGATCTTATAGCGCGCAGTGACCGATTTATAGCGCACGCCTTCGATGATTTCKCGAATGTCGTCAACACCGGTGCGCGACGCGGCATCCATTTCCATCACGTCCACATGACGATCTTCGGCAATGGCGGTACAATTTTCACAAACGCCACATGGTTCAGCCGTTTCGCTGCCCGTGCCATCGGGACCAATACAGTTCAGGGCGCGGGCGATAATACGGGCGGTGGTGGTTTTGCCAACCCCGCGCACACCCGTGAGCATAAACGCGTGGGCCAAACGACCCGATTCGATGGCATTGGTGAGCGTCCGCACAAGGGCGTCTTGACCGATGAGGGTGCTGAAATCCGTGGGGCGATATTTACGCGCGAGGACGCGGTACTCTTCGTCAGGGGCAGCCGTTTGATCAGGTGTAGGGTCAGACATGCTCTCTTCCCGAGGTTAAGAGTAATGAGGTGGGAGACCGCACGCGACCCAAGGCGAAACTCGTTACGGCTGCTTCCTTCCGGACCTGACCGAATTCGCGAGAACCTCGTCCACGACGATCTCCCGCGCGGAGTATATCAAGCCCGCGTGCGACACGCAAAGCCTTAAGAATTATTTTTTTAAATAGCTAATACGCTGAAAACACAGCGTTATTTTGAGGCAACGCCAATGCGAGGCTGGACAATGTGGACAACCGCGTCCGCGCCCATGGGTGTGCGCAAGAATGAAGTGCTGTTGAACAATTCATAACGGCCTTCCCAAACGGGGACCAAACGGATGGTCACAACGGAACGAGCCTTGATGCGAATGCCATTTACACAGCCCTTGGTTGGGGCTTTGTTGCCAAATTGTACGCTTTGTACGGCGGCACCTTGTTTGAAAAATTCAGGCGACCACAGGTCGTGATCGGTGCGGTCCGCATTGCGTACTTTAATTGTGTACGGGCGGTTTTCTTCCAGATATAGGACCATCGGGCGGATTTCGCCGTTTACGATGGTGATGCTATTGGGCTGCACGTTGTCCCATTTGACCGCATCAACGATATCGGCGCGTTCCGCCATGCAACCTTGTGAATAGGCATCAGCTTGGCTGGATTCTGAGACCGTAGCGCAGGCCGAAACCAAAACAGATACGCCAAGCACGCCGATCAGGCGCACCGCGTTGTTTTTGAAAGCCTTTAGGCCCTCTGGTTTTTGTTTAACCGTCTGAATCAAGTCACGAATTATCACGCACAATATCCTAAAATAAGAATCTCGAGCACATTAACAGTCTAGACTCGTTCTTCCAAGGCGAAACTGTCGACTAGCCCCTAAATATTGTGGTTATTTTTAAATTTAACCGATTTTGTCGCGTGCAAGGGCTGCTGGATACGATCCCATGATCTTAATTTCATGGGTGAAATGCTTTAATTCGTCAAAGGCCAAGGCCATGGGGCGATCATCGGGGTCGCCTTCGACTTCGGCATAAAACTGTGCCGCGTGGAAGCTTCCGCCAACGATGTAACTTTCCAATTTGGTCATGTTGATGCCATTTGTGGCAAACCCGCCTAGGGCTTTGTACAGGGCCGCCGGAATATTTTTAACGCGGAACACAAAACTGGTGATGATTTTACCGTTGGTGCGTTCAGAGCGAATCTTTTGCGGTTCAGCGGACATAATCAAAAACCGCGTGGTGTTGTGTTCGGCGTCTTCGATATTCGATTTCAAAACGTCTAGTTCATAAATTTCCCCAGCCAAGGGCGAGGCAATAGCCCCTTGGCTTGGGTCTTTTAAGTCCCGAATCATATGCGCGGCACCCGCGGTATCTGCATGAACAACAGGTTGAACACCAAGGTCCTTTAACAACGTGCGACATTGGTTCAAGGCATGCACGTGGCTGTGTACATGGGTCAATTCGCCAATGCCTGTGCCCGGACAGGCCAACAATGTATGGTCAACCCGCTGATAATGCTCGCCGATGATTTTGAGTTGAGAATCGGGTAAAAGGTGGTGAATATCGGCAACCCGACCCGCCACCGAATTATCGATGGGGATCATGGCAAGGCGTGCTTTGCCGCCTCGAACCGCAGAAAAGGCGTCTTCAAAGGAATAGCAGCCCATGGTTTTCATGCTGGGCAAAGCTTCGCGACAGGCCAAATCGGAATTGGCACCGTGTTCGCCTTGGAAGGCAATTGTGTTATCGGCAGTGGTATCAATAGCATCATCAATAGTGTTGTCGGCGGTCATCTTACGAGGTTCCTAAAATCGCGCGGGCGCGTTCTAAATCAGCCGGAGTATCAACGCCGAAGGGAACCGTGTCAACGCACGTGACATCGATGCGCATGCCATTTTCAAGGGCGCGCAATTGTTCCAGTTTTTCGCGCTGTTCCAAGACACTGGGGTTTAAGCTGACAAAATGCTTTAAGGCTTCGCGCCGATAAGCATAAATGCCGATGTGATGGTACAACGGCCCGGCATTGGCGGGGGCCGTGGCGCGGGTGAAATATAAAGCCCGAGCGGTGTCTTGACCGGGGGCAAACCCGACCACGGCTTTGACCACATTGGGGTTGGTTTTTTCATCTTCATCGGTGATTTCGGCAACCAACGTGGCGATGTCAACGGCTTTGGTTTTCATGGGTTTAAGCACGGCATGTACCACGGCGGCGTTAATGGTTGGCAAATCCCCTTGCAGATTGACCACCACATCATATTTTTGCTGAGGGTCGACGATTTCTAAGGCTTCGAAGATGCGGTCTGATCCGGACGGATGGTTTGGATCGGTCAACACCGCTTGTCCGCCATGTGCTTCGACGGCGGCTTTGATTTCGGGCTCTGCACAGGCCACAACGACGGGGCCTACATCAGCCTCCATCGCGCGCTTGAGCACTTGCACGATCATCGGCAAACCGCAAATATCGGCCAAAGGCTTTCCGGGCAAGCGTTGGGACGCCATGCGCGCCGGAATGATAACAAGGGTTGCGTTTTCAGACATACTTAATATTAGAGACCTTTAATCATAAGAATAATCACCACGAGACCACAGACCACGTTTTGTTTCAAGAGCGGGGGTTCTTTTGTGCCGTTTTGCGTGTAAAGTGGTAAAAATAGGTTTCTCTGCTTCGAAAGGCTCCCCATGCTTAAAAAGATTATTGCCGCCAGCTTTTTTGTTGGCGTCCTCGTTGCTTTTTTTATGTTTCTTAGCGATATCAGCACGAGCATCGAACAAGCGCGTCCCGCCGCACCGGTCGAGGTTGTTGAAGACAAACCCGCTTTGCAGGAAAAACGAAAAATTCAAGGCATCAAAGTCACCGAAGTTGATCCAACATCGGCGGGGCGGTCGTTGTTCACCCGTCGCTGTTTGGGCTGTCATACGTCTGCGAAAGGCCACCCCAACCGGACCGGCCCCAATCTTTGGAGCATTATTGATAAGCCCAAGGGCCAATCGCCAAAATTCAGGTATTCCATGCAGTTAAAACTTTTGGGTGGTGTTTGGTCCGAAGCCGAACTTAATCGCTTTATCGCCGGGCCGCGGTCCATGATCCCGGATACAAAAATGACCTTCAAAGGCATTAAGGTGGAAAAACAGCGTTTGGCGATTATCGAATATTTAAAAACGTTGAAGGACTAAACCAACTGATGACCGACCTTGCCCCCTTTGTTGCTTTGGCCGAACAGCTGGCCGATGCCGCTCGCACAGAAATTATGCCGCGCTTTCGCACGGGCATTCACGCCGATGTGAAATCAGATCGCTCCCCGGTGACCGAAGCCGACCGGGAATCGGAACGGGTGATGCGGGAACTGATCAATCAAACCTTTCCCGATCATGGCATTTTGGGTGAAGAATTCGGCAGCGAAAATACCGATGCTGAATTTGTCTGGGTTTTGGACCCCATTGATGGCACCAATTCGTTTGTTTCGGGAAAACCCTTGTTTGGGACCTTAATTGCGTTGTGTGAAAACAAGGTTCCGGTTGTCGGGCTGATTGATGCTCCGGCTGTGAATGAACGCTGGCTTGGCGCCAAGGGCACACAGACCACACTGAACGGTCAGGTTGCCGCGACGAGGTCCTGCGAAAACTTAGATCGCTCTTGGCTGTATGCCACCACACCCGATATGTTTGAAGGTGATGACGAAGCGGCGTTTTTACGTCTGCGTGACAAAGTCTGGCGCACGGTTTTTGGCGGCGATTGTTATGCTTATGGTTTACTGGCTTCGGGCCATGTGGATTTGGTCTGTGAAGCCAGCCTTGGCACCTATGATTTTTGTGCGTTGGCGCCGGTTGTCGAAGGTGCCGGTGGCATCATGACCGATTGGTACGGGCAATCCTTGACGATGGACAGCGAAGGCCGGGTTTTGGCCGCAGGKGATAAAAATCTGCACGCTAAAGCCTTAAAAGYGTTAGGYGCTTGACAGAAACTTCAGGGTCGGGAAACATGTATGTATGTTGAAACAATCAGGTTTAGGGCCTGAACTTCTTGGCGCGATATCAAATCTTGTCTGTGTGGTCAAAGATGGCCGTATTGCTTATATAAACACTGCCGGGATGAACATGTTAGGCGCGCAAGACGGCGATGATGTTATTGGTCATCCGCTGGCTGATTTTGTGCATGCGGACTATGCCGAWTTRATCGCTTTGGGYATCGAAGTTTTTGCCGAAGAAGASGCCGGTGTKCCCYTRAAATTAAAGCCTTTAAARKCWTCGTCYATYGATGTGCATATGCGGGTGCGKYTRTTGGAARCCGGCRAAGGCGAAASCTATATGGTGGAATGCCGCGATATTTCCAGTTTTATCAAAGCGTCTGAAGAAGCCCGACAACGTGAACAACGCTTAGCGGGCGTTTTGAGTACGGTGATGGACGCCATCATCACCATCGATGCGGACGGATTGATTCAAACCATCAACGCGCGCGCGGAAAGTATGTTTGGCTATGACAAAAAAGACATGCTGGGCCACCACATCAATATGATGTTGCCGACCGAATATCATGATCATCATGCAAAATGTGTCTCGGACAGTTATAAAATTGATGAAAAAAGCACCTATGGTGTGGCCATAGAAATGGAAGGCCAAACCCGTCAGGGCCAATTGTTTCCAATCGAATTATCGGTCACGGAGCTTCATGAAGGCCGCCGACGTCTTTTCACCTGGGTGATCCGCGACATTACGGATCGAAAAAAAGCTCAGGCTAAAATCGAACATATGGCTCATCACGATGCTTTAACAGGATTGCCGAACCGCAACTTCTTTAATGATCTTATGAAACGGGCTATTCATCGTTGTGCGCGCACCAAACATTTATTGGCCGTGATGTTTGTGGATTTGGATAAATTTAAACCCGTAAATGACATTTTGGGCCACGATGCCGGAGATGCGGTCTTGAAAGCAGTTGCCAAACGTATGGCTTCACACGTGCGATTATCTGATACAGTAGCCCGCATTGGCGGTGATGAATTCGTGGCGATTTTAGAAAATATCGATCATGCCGAAAGTGCCGCGATTGTGGCGCAAAAAATCATCACCTCTTTAACAGAACCCGTCGAAGTGGCTGATGGTCAAAAAGCGCAGATCGGGGCCAGCATTGGCATCAGTATTTTTCCCGATGATGGCACCACGGCGGATGAATTGATCAAAGCGGCTGATCAAGCCATGTATGCGGTTAAAGCCGCAGGTCGCAATAATTTTAAGTTTTATAACACTCTGAAATCCACAGAATTATAGAGTATATATTTATGAATATTCGCATGTCCGTTTTGGTTTTTTCCTTATTGCTTACAACTCCGGCGTGGGGGCAAAATTCGATTGCCATGCATGGACAGGCTAAGTACGCAGACGGTTTTAAATATTTTGATTACGTCAATCCAAATGCGCCCAAAGGCGGCACGATCCGCACCAGTGGTTTTGGCAGTTATGACAGCTTGAATGCATTCGCCATTAAGGGTGAGGCCGCAGATGGGTTAGGCCGAATTTATGACAGCCTGACCACCAACAGCCAAGACGAACCTTTTACGCGCTACGGCCTGTTGGCCGAATCCATGGACATCGCCGAAGACCGTTCGTGGATTGTGTTCCATATGCGTAAAAATGCCCGTTGGCATGATGGCAAGCCGATTACCGCCGAAGACGTGGTGTGGACATTTAACGAACTGATGAACAATCAAACCGTTCAGCCTTTTTATCGTTTTTATTATGCTGATGTGGACAAGGTCGAAGCGATTGATCCGTTGACCGTGAAATTCAGTTTTAAGGATACCGGCAACCGGGAAATCCCCTTGACCGTTGGTGAAATTCCCATTCTGCCCAAACATTATTGGATGGAAAAAGGCAAAGATCGCAATCTTGGCAAAAGCACTTTGGTGCCGCCATTGGGATCGGGGCCATACAAAGTAGGAAAGTTTGAAACCGGACGTTATATTTCTTATGACCGTGTCAAAGAATATTGGGGCAGGGACCTCAACGTAAATGTTGGGCGTCACAATTTTGATGTGCAACGGGTCGAATATTTCCGCGATGGCAACGTTGCCGTCGAAGGTTTCAAGGGCGGTGCTTATGATCTTCGCAACGAACTGATGTCCAAAGTTTGGGCCACCGGATACGACATTCCTGCGGTTAAAGATGGACGCATTATCAAAGAAAAAATACCCAACGAAAGAACGGCGCAAATGCAGGGGTACGCGTTTAATTCGCGTCGTGACCTCTTTAAGGACGCTCGCGTGCGACAGGCCTTGGCCTATGCGTTTGATTTCGAATGGTCCAACCGCAATTTGTTTTATGGACAATACAAACGCACGCGTAGTTATTTCGGAAACTCAGTTTTGGAAGCCAAGGGTCTGCCCCAAGGGGAAGAACTGGAAATATTGGAAAAGTATCGAGGGGAAATTCCCGATGCAGTGTTTACACAAGAATACAATCCGCCCGCAACAAAAGGTGATGGACGCATTCGCTCTAACTTAAAAGAGGCCGACCGTTTATTAAAAGAAGCAGGCTGGGTCATTCAAGGCAAAGAACGCGTACACAAAGACACCGGGCAAAAACTCGCCTTTGAAATCATGTTGGCGCAACCGGCCTTTGAACGCATCACTTTGCCGTTTGCTAAGCACTTGACGCGTTTGGGTGTGTTCGCCAACGTGCGCACGGTGGATACGGCTCAATATATCAAACGTTTGGAAACACATGATTTTGACATGATCGTTTCCAGTTGGGGGCAATCCTTATCGCCCGGTGGCGAACAGCGCAATTATTGGGGCTCTTTGGCGGCGACCACAACGGGCAGTCGAAATCATTTAGGGGTCAGCGACCCGGTGGTTGATGATCTTATTGATCTGATTATTTCTGCCCCGAACCGGAAAAGTTTAGAACAGCGCACGCGGGCTTTAGACCGCGTATTGCAATGGGGACATTATATTGTTCCCCATTGGTTTGCCGCTTATGATCGGGTGCTGTATTGGAATAAATATTCACGGCCCAACGGCCCTTTGCCATATGGATTTTCCACTTCACGTTGGTGGTATGATGAAGCCAAAGCCCAAACCCTAAAAGCGGACGAGTGATTTAATCCATGACGTCTTACATCATCCGCCGCCTGTTGTTGATTATTCCCACCCTGTTTTTCATCATGGCGGTGAACTTTGTGCTGGTTCAGGCGGCCCCCGGTGGTCCCGTTGAACAAATGATTGCCAAGGTTAAGGGATTGGATGTCAGCTCGACCGCGCGGGTGTCCGGGCAAGCCGCAGAAACGCTTAGCACATCGGATAGACGTGGCAGCCAAGGCCTAGACCCAGAATTTTTAGCTCGTATTAACAAGCTCTATGGCTTTGATAAACCGATTGGCGAACGCTTTGTCATGATGTTGAAAAACTATGCCACGTTTGATTTTGGCGATAGTTATTTTCGTGATACCAAAGTTGTCGATCTGATCGTTGAAAAGATGCCCGTTTCAATTTCTTTGGGCCTGTGGACCACGTTACTGGTCTATATGATTTCAATTCCGTTGGGCATTGCCAAAGCTGTGCGCGATGGGTCTCGTTTTGATGTGGCATCGTCGTCGGTGGTGATTGTCGGAAATGCGGTGCCCAGCTTTTTGTTTGCGATTTTGCTGATCGTTCTGTTCGCCGGGGGGCGATATTTTGACTGGTTCCCGCTCAGGGGCTTAACGTCTGATGGTTTTGAAGATTTGTCCTCATGGGGGCAAATTAAAGATTATCTTTGGCATTTGGTTTTACCGGTGGGGTCAATGGTGATCGGTGGATTTGCCGGGTTAACCATGCTGACTAAAAATTCGTATCTGGAAGAAATCAATAAACAATATGTAATCACCGCACGGGCAAAGGGTTTAACCCAATACGCTGTCATGTATGGTCACGTTTTTCGCAATGCCATGCTGATTGTGATTGCGGGTTTTCCGGCGGCTTTTATCGGCATTTTGTTTACGGGGGCATTGCTGACAGAAATCATTTTTTCGCTGGATGGCATCGGCTTATTAGGATTCGAAGCCGCGATCAAACGCGATTATCCGGTCATGTTTGGCACATTATATGTCTTCACCTTAATGGGCTTGGTGCTGAATTTGATTGGCGATGTGATGTATCATATCATTGATCCGCGCATTGATTTTGAAAAGGTGGATGGTTGATATGGTCCAGCTTTCTCCACTCAATCAACGGCGTCTTCAAAACTTCAAAGCCAATCGACGAGGCTATTGGTCGTTGTGGATTTTTTTAGTTCTGTTYACGTTGACYTTGTTTGCCGAATTTATCGCCAATGACCGACCCATTTTGGTCAGTTTCGAAGGTGATATTTATGTTCCGGTTTTCATCGATTACCCGGAAACTGTGTTCGGTGGTTTTTTGGAAACACCGGCTGAATATGCTGATCCCGAAGTGCAGGAAATGATCGAAGAACAGGGCTGGATTTTGTGGCCGCCGATTCACTTTTCGTATGACACGGTGAATTATGCGCTGACAGAACCCGCACCCAGTCCACCCAGTGCAAGCAATATCTTGGGGACAGACGATCAGGGGCGAGACGTCGCCGCGCGTTTGATCTATGGCTTTCGCATTTCTATTTTATTTGGTCTGACCCTGACTCTTGTCAGTTCCGTTATTGGCGTTGCCGCCGGTGCCGTTCAGGGTTATTTCGGGGGCATGGTGGATTTGCTTGGCCAGCGCTTTATTGAAATCTGGTCGGGCCTGCCGATGTTGTTTTYGCTGATTATTTTGGCGAGCATTGTGCAACCAAGCTTTTGGTTTTTGTTGGGCATTATGTTGTTGTTCAGTTGGATGAGTTTGGTCGGTGTGGTGCGCGCCGAATTTTTCAAAACACGAAGTTTTGATTATGTCCGGGCCGCCCGTGCGTTGGGGGTCAGCAATGCGGTGATCATCCGTCGCCACATTTTGCCCAATGCGATGGTCGCGACGATTACGTTTTTGCCGTTCATTACCTCTGGGTCTGTGACCACTTTAACGGCCTTGGATTTTCTGGGTTTTGGATTGCCAGCGGGCTCAGCGTCGTTAGGTGAAATGTTGAACCAAGGCAAATCCAACTTGCATGCGCCTTGGTTGGGGCTGACAGCTTTTTTTGTAATTGCGCTTATGCTTTCGTTGTTGGTGTTTATTGGTGAAGCCGTTCGTGATGCCTTTGATCCCAGAAAGGTATTTCGCCAATGACAAAGTTGTTAGAAGTCAAAAACCTGTCCGTCGCTTTTGGCGATGTCCAAGTTGTGCATGGGGTATCGTTTAACATTGAACGCGGTGAAACCGTAGCGTTGGTGGGCGAGTCTGGATCTGGTAAATCGGTCAGTGCATTGTCGATCATGCAATTGCTTCCGTATCCGTTGGCCAAGCATCCCACCGGGTCAGTTTTGTTTAAGGGCCAGGAATTGATGGGCGCGTCCGATGCCCAATTGCGGGGCATTCGCGGCGTGGATATTTCCATGGTGTTTCAAGAACCGCTGACCAGTTTAAACCCGTTGCAACCCATCGGAAACCAAATCGCCGAAATCATCACTACGCATTACAATCGTTCCAAAGCCGAGGTCAAAGCGCGGGTCGAAGAACTGATGGACGTGGTGGGGTTGGGCGCACAAATTTCGCGCCTTAATAATTATCCCCATGAATTTTCGGGCGGACAACAACAGCGCATTGTTATTGCCATGGCGCTGGCGAACGAGCCGGATTTGTTGATTGCGGACGAACCCACCACCGCCGTAGACGTAACCATTCAGGCACAAATTTTAAAACTTCTGGCCGATCTGCAAAAGAAAATGGGCCTGGGCATTTTGTTCATCACCCATGATTTGGGCATCGTCAAACGCATCGCGGACCGGGCGTACGTGATGCACGATGGCAAGTTGGTGGAACAAGGTCTGACCGCAGACGTTTTTGAAAATCCTCAGCACGATTATACAAAACGGCTGCTGGCATCCGAACCCAAGGGGCGCGCTGAACCTGCGGATGAAAATGCTCAACCCATCATGCAAGCCGATGATTTAAAAGTCTGGTTCCCCATTAAAAAGGGCGTGATTCGCCGCGTGGTCGATCATGTAAAGGCCGTTGACGGTATCGATCTGGTGGTGAAAAAAGGCCACACCTTGGGCATCGTTGGCGAAAGTGGTTCTGGGAAATCGACCCTTGCGCGGGCGTTGTTGCGTTTGGAAAAAGCCACCGGGTCCGTTACCTTTAAGGGCCAAGATATTTTGGCCTTGGCGGCAAAGGACGTGCGGCCGTTGCGCGCCGACATGCAAATCGTATTTCAAGACCCGTTCGGATCGCTTAGCCCACGCATGTCGGTGGGTGAAATCATCGGCGAAGGTTTAGAAGTCCATGCCCCAGATTTAAATCGCGAACAGCGCCATGAAAAAGTCTTGGCTGTTTTGGACGAGGTCGGGTTACAGGCCGCTATGGCTGACCGCTACCCCCACGAATTTTCCGGTGGACAACGCCAACGAATTTCTATTGCACGGGCCTTAATCTTGCAACCTGAATTTATAGTTTTGGATGAACCCACCAGTGCCTTGGATGTGTCTGTACAGGCGCAAATTGTTGACCTGTTGCGGAACTTGCAAAAAAAGTATGGCCTAACGTATGTCTTTATCAGTCACGATTTAAAAGTYGTGCGCGCCTTGGCCCATGACGTRATGGTGATGCAGGCCGGWCGTGTGGTCGAACAGGGATCGGTGGACAAAGTGTTTGATCATCCGACCCAGCCTTATACCCAAGCTTTAATGAACGCAGCCTTTAATTTAACGGCCGATGAAAGTGGCGTGGTGAACGTATGAATATTTTGTACATCAGCGACCTGCCGTTTGATCCGTGGGTCAAGCCGTTGCATCGATACCTTCCCGATGCGGATTTATTTGTATGGGGAAACGACGACATTGATGCGGCGGATGTGGATTATATTTTGGTGTGGAAACCACCCAGGGGGGTGTTAAAAAACTTCCCAAATGCCAAGGCTATTTTTAATTTAGGGGCCGGAGTCGACGCTTTGTTGCAAGACCCGGACCTGCCCACTGATATTCCCATCGTGCGCCTGGTTGATCCACGTCTGAGTTCCAGCATGGCCGAATTTATCGTCTATTGGGTTTTGCATTTTCATCGGGGCATGCACACCTATGCCCAGCAGCAGCGTACGGGGGATTGGACACCCCACGGTCAAAGTCACACCGAAAAACGCCGGGTGGGGATTTTAGGGCTGGGGGAATTGGGCCAAGATGCCGCTCATGCCTTGCTGATGTTGGGGTTTGAAAATATTGCAGGGTGGAGCCGATCCCGTAAAGAGCTTCCCAGCATAGAAAGTTTCGCGGGGGCAGGTGAATTGGATGACTTTTTGGCACGCACCGAAATTTTGGTGTGCCTGTTGCCCAATACACAAGAAACCAACGGCTTGCTCAATGCCAAAACTTTGGCAAAATTGCCGGAGGGGGCTTTTATCATTAATTCAGGGCGCGGCAGTTTGCTGGATGAAGACGATTTGATTGCGGCTTTAAAGGCCGGGCATATCAAAGCCGTAGCTTTGGACGTCTTTCAAACCGAACCATTATCTTCAAGTCACGCCTTTTGGAAAATGGAAAATGTATTCGTGACACCTCACATCGCGTCCCTCACCGATGCTGAAAGTGCCACCAAGATTATTGGTGAAGGAATCGAAGCGATTGAAGATGGCGACCTTCCCCACAACGTGGTTGATCTTAAAAAAGGCTATTGAAGAGGTGGGCAGATTTGTGCGAGGCTTATCGCATAATCAACAACAGGGATGTCCACAATGGGAAACAAATACAATGAAGCTCATGCGCAGTCTCTTAGTGACCCCGAAAAATTCTGGGGCGATGTCGCCGAAGGAATAACGTGGACCAAAAAATGGGACAAGGTCTTAGACGACACTAACCCACCCTTTTATCGTTGGTTTTCTGGCGGCGAATTGAACACCTGTTATAACGCGTTGGATCGTCATGTTGAAAATGGACGCGGTGATCAGACGGCTTTGATTTATGACAGCCCGGTTACAGGCGGCACGGTCAAAAAATATACGTATTCACAATTGCGTGATGAAACGGCGAAATTTGCCGGAGTCTTAGCATCCCAAGGCGTCACAAAAGGCGACCGGGTGATTTTGTATATGCCGATGATTCCCGAAGCCGCGATTGCCATGTTGGCGTGCGCGCGTTTAGGCGCCGTGCATTCGGTCGTGTTTGGTGGATTTGCCGCAAACGAATTGGCGATCCGCATTGATGACGCCAAGCCCAAAGCCATCGTCACAGCCAGTTGTGGGATTGAAGTCACCAAAATCATTGAATACGTGCCGTTGTTAAATAAAGCCATTGATCAGGCTACGCATAAGCCAGATGTGTGTGTTATTTTGCAACGTTCTCAAGTTATCGCCAGCCTTAAAGAAGGCCGAGACTTAGATTGGGATGACGCCATGAGCACGGCGTCGCCGCACGATTGCGTGCCTGTTGCCGCCACCGATCCTTTGTATATTTTGTATACGTCGGGCACCACCGGGCGGCCCAAGGGCGTGGTCCGCGACAACGGCGGTCATGCGGTGGCGCTGAACTGGACCATGAAAGCCATTTACGATATTGAACCGGGCGACGTGTTTTGGTCGGCGTCCGATGTGGGCTGGGTGGTTGGTCACTCTTATATTATTTACGGGCCATTGTTGAATGGTTGCACCACGATTTTGTATGAAGGCAAGCCCGTGGGCACGCCAGACGCCGGGGCGTTTTGGCGGGTCATTGCCGAACACAAAGTCAAAGTCATGTTCACTGCGCCCACGGCCTTTCGCGCCATTAAACGCGTTGATCCCGATGCCAAATTGCTGAAACAATACGACCTGTCGGCATTTAAGGGATTGTTCTTGGCGGGTGAACGCACCGACCCAGACACCTTGCGTTGGGCCGAAGAAAATTTGGGCGTTCCGGTGATTGATCACTGGTGGCAAACCGAAACGGGCTGGGCCATTGCGTCAAACTGTATGGGCTTGCATGCCTTTGATGTTAAGCCCGGATCACCAACCAAGGCTGCCCCCGGTTGGGATGTTCAGGTTTTGGGCGAAGACGGTCACCCCGTTCCCACCGGAAAAATCGGCTCGATCTGTTGCAAACTTCCGTTGCCACCGGGAACATTGGCCACCCTTTGGAACGCGGATGATCGCTTTATAGAAGCGTATATGGATGAATTTCCGGGGTATTATAAAACCGCTGATGCGGGTTATATCGACGATGAAGATTACCTGTACATCATGGCGCGTACCGACGACATCATCAATGTCGCGGGACACCGATTGTCTACGGGCGGCATGGAAGAAGTCTTGGCCGAACACCCCTGTGTGGCCGAATGTGCGGTGTTGGGCGTGGCGGATAGTTTAAAGGGCCAATTGCCCGTGGGGCTGATGGTTTTGAAAGTCGGTGTCGAACAGGACCATAGTGAAATCGTTAAAGAAGCCATTGCCATGGTTCGCGATAAAATTGGCCCGGTTGCCGCGTTTAAAATGGTGGCGGTGGTGGATCGTTTGCCGAAAACCCGTTCGGGGAAAATCCTGCGCGGCACCATGCAAAAAATTGCCGATAACGAAACCTTCCCGTTGCCCGCAACCATTGATGACCCTACTGTTTTGGATGAAATCCAGGAGGCGATGGAAAGTTTAGGATTGGCTTCGGCCAGACCCTAAACGTCACCAAGGCCTTAACCCTCGCCAATACCCGGTGATATATTTCGACCGGGGCGGGTGGCTTCCAAAACCGTTTTGGGCGGAGGCGGTGCCGCCCGTCCGGAACAGTTTGCCCGTTCGCACAGTTGACACGCAATGCCCACAGGCACGGTCAGWTGCGCCGARTCRAGRTTYARYCCATCTGCATAAACCATTTGYTCGGCATAAGAAAYYTCRCAACCGATAGAGATCGAAAAATGACTTTTSGGWTGRCCATACWGYAARCTTGGTTTGGTTRYSGTTTGKGCGATTGAAAAATASCGYACCCCATCGGGCATTTGSGAAATYTGKGAACACATGAYRCCGGGGGTTAAAAAGGCATGATGCATGAYCCACCGGGGRCARGCRCTGCCATARCGCGGAATGCGCAGGCCMGARGCRCTAAACCKTTTTGAAATATTGCCCGCCACATCGACYCGCATCAGGTGCAGGGGRATRCCTGCGGCTCCGGSTTTTCTCAGCGTGGTCAGGCGGTGACARACYTGTTCAAAGCTGGCGGAAAAMCGATGCTGYAGAACTTCKACGTTATAGCGSGTGTCGGTCGCRGCCTTTAAAAAMTCATCGTAMGGCAACARACAYGCCCCGGCAAAATAGTTTGCCAAGGCTGATTTGGCTTTACGGATRGCSGCYTCGCTGGACAARATTTTTGAATGCGTCAGGCTTCTTAACGTATCTTCATAAGACAGTTGACCGATCAACAAGGCTAAATGGAAATTGATGCTGGGCGCGGGCAGGGACATGGACAGGGTTAAATGGCGGCGGGTTTCGTCAAAAAAGGATGCTCCGCCTTCTTGCGTTTCATCCGCTGAAATTTCGACACTAACGCCATGGCGATCTTGCAAGTGACCGATCAGGCGGGCGCGCACCGACACACTTTCCAAGCCAGCTTCGCGGCGCAGCTCTTCGGCGACCTCTTCTAGTGTGGGGAAATAATTGTCATTGGCTTGCAAAAAATCGGTCACGGCTTCATCGGGAGAAACTTCTGAAATGGACCCTGCCAAATCCTTGCCGGAAACGATTTTTTCCATGGCGCTAACGGTATCGCTCAGGCTTTCACTTTCATTTAGAACAATTTTTTGAAAATTATGGCGTTCACTTTGCGGCAAATCAGCGTTGTCATGGAGAATTTCGGTGAACGAAACAATCGACGTCAAAAGCGTGCGCAATTTATGCACGTTGTTGGACAACAGCGGGTCATGGGACAATCGCTCGCTCAAGACTTGGAAATCTTCTTTGTAATTGTGGTACGCACTGTAGGTTTTCAGCAAAGCTTGGCAAAATTCTGGGGCTGTGGTCGCCAGCTCGTTGATTTCATCTTCGCCAAAATCCAAAGTTTCATACAGCGGGTCTTTCAGGATTTCTGTCATCTCGGCTATTTTTTGGCCTTCGTGCTGGGGCGAAAAAGTCTGTAGCGAGATGTTCAAAATCTCACTGATGCGCAATAACAACGGCACGGTGAGGTTCCGCTGATTGTGTTCAATGAGATTCAGGTAGCTTGCCGAAATACCCATTTTTGAAGCCAGATCAACCTGCGTGAGGCCGCGATCTTTGCGCAGACTGCGTAACCTATTGCCCATAATCGTCTTTTTAGCCACGGCCTATTCCTAAAAGTTTACTAGCTTTACAACTTTACAATAATTTACTTTTCAAGTTAACATGAAAATCACTGTATTTTCAATCAATTATTGCCTTTGATGATATTTTTGTGAAAAGTTGACAGTAATGAGGTGAGCCGTTGCGTTAAAGAGTCTTACCCACAAAAAAAATGGTGACACGAGCTTTCGAAAACGAAGGACGTGTTGCTCGAAAATTAACAGGTAGAATGAACAGGGGTTATTTATGAGTGATTTTAAAAAATTCAACCGCCGAGAAGCTCTTAAGCTTGGCGTAGCTGGTGCTGCATTTATTGGTGCAACACCACTCTTTTTCAACAAAGATGCATGGGCCGCTGGCTTTGCCAACGATCCAGGTAAGGGAAAATCGGTAACGTTGGGCTTTAACGTACCACAAACCGGTGCTTATTCCGAAGAAGGCAAAGATGAATTGCGGGCGTACAAGCTGGCTGTTGAGCACCTTAACGGTGGCGGCGATGGCGGTTTGATGCACACCATGAAGCCTATGAATTTAACAGGCAATGGCATCTTGGGTAAAAAAGTCGTATTCGTGACGGGTGATACCCAAACCAAAGCTCCGGCTGCTCGCGATTCTGCTAAGCGCATGATCGAAAAAGATGGCGCTATTATGGTAACCGGCGGTTCTTCTTCTGGTGTGGCTATTGCTGTTCAAGGTTTGTGCAACGAAGCAAAAATCATGTTCATGGCGGGTTTGACGCACTCGAACGACACCACGGGTAAAGACAAAAAGCGTTATGGCTTCCGCCATTTCTTTAACGCTTACATGTCCGGTCAGGCTCTTGCGCCAATTTTGAGAGAAGAATATGGCACTGACCGTCGTGCGTATCATTTGACGGCTGATTATTCTTGGGGTTGGACACAAGAAGAGTCCATCAAAAATGCCACTGAAAAATTGGGCTGGACCACAGAAACACCCGTTCGCACACCGCTAACGCAAACAGATTTCTCGTCCTACATCACCCAAGTGATTAACTCAGAAGCCGACGTGTTGGTGTTGAACCACTATGGTAAAAACATGAACGATTCACTCGCTTCTGCTGTTCAGTTTGGCCTGCGCGACAAAATCGCAAAAACAGGTAAAAAGTGGGAAGTCATTGTTCCATTGTTCTCTCGTAAAATGGCACAAGGTTCTGGCGAAGATATCAAAGGTATTTTGGGATCAACCAACTGGAACTGGTCTTTGCCAGACGATGCTTCAAAAGCCTTTGTGAAGTCTTTTGCCAACAAGTACGGCTTCCCGCCGTCAATGGCTGCGCACACCTGTTATGTTCAAACCATGTTGTATGCTGATGCATGCGAACGTGCGGGTACGTTTAATCCTGCTGGCGTTATCGAAGCGTTGGAAGGCCACAAATTCGACGGCATGGGTAACGGTCCAACCGAATACCGCGCCGAAGATCACCAGTGCTTCAAAGACGTATTGGTTGTGCGTGGTAACGAAAACCCATCAACTCAATTCGATTTGCTGAAAGTGGTTCAAGTTGTTCCTCGTGCACAAGTCGAGTATGATGCTTCCATGTTTGGCGGCGACTTGGGTCCTGTATAGGGTTTAAGTTTCTCGAAGTTATGATGGTGCCGATCTTTTAACGGTCGGCACCATGACTTCCTTGATGTGTTGCATGGCGCATGACATGGCAACTTATCAAGCAAAGCTTTTCCTTAAATTTTATGCGTTGTGCCGATAGAGATAGTTACTCATCATGGACGTTATATTTATTCAGTTGTTAAACGGTTTGGACAAAGGTGCCGCGTACGCCTTGATCGCTCTGGGCCTGACGCTTGCTTTTGGCACCCTTGGCATTGTGAATTTTGCTCACGGCGCCTTGTTTATGTTGGGGGCTTTCGTTACCGTTTCGGTGCACAAAATTCTGACCGTTTCAGAAAAAGTTCTTGATGAGTCCATTACTTTATTTAAAGCCTATAAAGAAATCCCTTACCTAGAAACGTGGTGGGGGGAAACGGGCACGATGATCATTGATTATTCCGTGCCGATATCGGTCTTCATAGCCATTCCGATCATGGCTTTGATCGGCATCATCATGGAACGCGGATTGATCCGTCATTTTTACAAACGCGCCCATGCGGACCAAATTTTGGTGACGTTTGGTTTGGCGATTGTTATCCAAGAAATTGTTAAACATTTTTACGGTGCGAATCCTATTCCTATTGGCGCCCCTGATATTGTATCGGGAAGTGCGGCAATCGGAGCGTTTGTCGGTCTTGGGGAAAATCTGGTTTATCCTTGGTGGCGCATGATTTACTTCTTGTTTTCAGTGGTTGTGATCGGTGGCGTTTTTTCATTTTTGAAATATACGACGTACGGCATGGTGGTTCGTGCGGGCATGTGGGACCGTGAAATGGTCGGGCTGTTGGGCGTTAACATTCAACGTCGTTTTACCATTGTCTTTGCCTTGGCCGCGGTTGTGGCGGGTTTGGCCGGCGTTATGTATACGCCCATT
>NVSZ01000109.1 GCA_002732845.1 Rhodospirillaceae bacterium | reverse complement strand
GGGCAAAAGCGCACGCCCCTGATGTCCGGTGGGTCGCCAGCTTTGCCACCGATGCTCCGTTTTTTCCAACGAATTTGGTTGAACGCTTGCTGATTGCTGCACAAGCCGAAAACGCGCGCATTGCCGTGGCGAAATATGGGGGCTATACGCAACCCGTGTTTACGTTGTGGCATGTTGGCTTGGCCGAAGAGTTGCGCACCGCCTTGGTCGAACAGGGGATGCGAAAAGTGATGGCGTGGGTGCATCAACACCCCCATGTCTTGGTCGAATTCCCCGCCCAAGACTTAGATCCTTTTTTCAACATCAATACCTCAGACGATCTGGCCAAAGCCGAAACGTTACTGAAGAAAAGCAAAAACAAATGAAGCAAAGCGTCATGGGCATTATGGGCCGCAGCGGCAGCGGCAAGACCACGTTGTTGTCCGATCTTATTCCGGTACTGATCGAAATGGGCTTCAGCGTGTCGACTGTCAAACATACCCATCATCATTTTGACGTCGATAAACCGGGAAAAGACAGCTATCGCCATCGCGAAGCCGGAGCCAAAGAGGTTCTGTTGACCTCATCCCAACGCTGGGCTTTATTGCATGAAGTGAGGGACGAGCCCGAACCCGATATGGAAGAAATGATGGCGCACATGAGCCCGGTAGATGTGGTGTTGATCGAAGGCTTTAAAAGCCATGATTTCCCCAAAATTGAAGTTTATCGACCATCCCTTGGCAAGCCCATCATCGGCCGCACAAAACAAAACATCGTCGCCATCGTGACTGACGAGGTAGGCCATAAGGCGGTTACAGATTTAAATGTTGAGATTTTGGATTTGGGTGACGTTATGGCCATCGGCGCATTTATCGTCGAGTATTTAAAACTCAAAACGTCCAAATAAGGCCTTAAA
The DNA here is from genome assembly GCA_002732845.1 of Rhodospirillaceae bacterium. GTDB lineage: Bacteria > Pseudomonadota > Alphaproteobacteria > Rhodospirillales > Magnetovibrionaceae > JANLGW01. Next base: position 5,706 of record NVSZ01000109.1, on the reverse strand, counting down.
AAACCTACTGACCGTCAATTTTGGCGTGGCCTTTGATGACGTTAAAGACGCCGTACCAAGAATTTTCCTGACACATCCGCAAGGCATCCGTAACGCCAAGGCGTTGCACGAGCTTTTCAGCGAGGGATGCTAAATCATTGGTGTGTAGTGTGGGGTTTAGTGTGGGGTTTAGTGTGGGATTTGATGCGCCTGCATCACTGTTTAGATCTAAATACTGGGCCATTCTAGCCTCCCTAGTCTGTCATTGCTCTTCTGAACAGGTTTAACTATGGCACATAAAGCTTTACGCAGCCTTAATAATTTTCCTTTTCGTTAAAAACGTATAAACACATTTATTTGTGTATATTAAATCTATTTAACACAAATAAATGTTTTAGATATTGACTCATACACAAATAAAATGGTTAATAAGCTTATCCCCATCCTATTTTGGAAAAGAGAGTTAACGTATGACCCCGCAAGTTCTGGCCTTACCCGCAGACGTTCCCGAGTTTAATTCGGCCATTGAAAACTATACGAAAGGCGCTTGGTCGTTGGATCGCTGGCGGACTTTTCGGTTGCGCTTTGGCATTTACGAACAACGCCAAGCGGGCCAGCATATGGTGCGGTCCAAAGTACCCGGTGGGCGTTTAAGCTTTTCTCAGGCGCGCACCATGGCTGCGGCCAATACCGCACATGCGGGCGGCGATATGCATATTTCGACCCGTCAGGGCATGCAGTTCTATTTTGTTAAGCAAGATAAGTTGGCGGATTTTATTGGTGCCTTGAACGCAGGTGGGGTGACCACACGTGAAGCCTCGGGTAATACGTTTCGCGCTATTGTCGCTTGCCCCGAAGCCGGGTTTTGCAAACACCAACATACCGACGCCGCCGATGTGGCAGAACGGTTGACGCGTGCGTGGTTGCGCAATCCTTTGGTTCAACACATGCCGCGTAAATTTAAAACGTCCGTGTCTGGATGTGAACACGATTGCGGTCTGACCCACATTGATGATTTGGGCTTTATTGCCACCGAACGGAATGGGCAAAAGGGCTTTCGCGTGGTGGCGGGTGGTGGATTGGGTATTCAACCCGTTTCGGCGGTCGAAGTCTTTGATTTTGTAGAAGAAACAGATTTGATCACCGTGCAAGAAGCCCTTGCGCGTGTGCACATCCGTCATTCCACGCGGACCAATAAAAACAAGTCTCGTATTAAGTTTTTGGTGAAAAAATTTGGCGCGGAAAAGTTTGTTGAATTGGCGCGTCAAGAATTTGACCATCTAAAGAGTTTAGGCGCTCCTGCGTGGGAAAAATTGAACTGGAGCGCGCCAACCGAAACCGGGGAAAACGTCTTTATCGAAGTTCCCCTGGGCTGGTTGTCATCCAAACAGTTGGTCGGCATTGTTGAAGAAACCGAAGCGGCAGGGGGGGCTGAATTGCGCCTAACCCGTACTCAAAACATTGTTGCTTTGGGGGTCTCTGCTGATCGTTTGGAAAGCTTTGTCACCGCTATTCGCAACCTTGGTTTGGATGCCAGCGGTCGTGAACATGCCTTAAAAGATTTGGTGGTTTGCCCCGGCACATCAACATGCGCCATCGGCATTACCGACAGCCATGTGTTGGGCGAAAGCTTGCTGGATGCTCAGGCTGAATTTACCGGGTTGAAGGGCTTGAAAGTGCGTGTTTCCGGATGCCACAATTCGTGCAGCCAGCACCATATTGGCGACATCGGTTTTCATGGCGTGGCGAAAAAAATCGATGGCAAACCCGCGCCGCATTATCAAATTCATTTGGGCGGAAGTCCTGAACATCATGGAATGTTAGGGCCTGTACTGCCCGTGCGGTTTGTCAAAGACGCTCTTAAACTTCTGTTGGCGGATTTAGGTCCGGCTTTGGATCAGGGACAAAGTGTGCGCGACTGGGCTGAAAATCTGGGCAAAGACGGCGTGAAAGATCTTKTGGCTCCGGTTATCGGAGACGATAAGCTGGAGGCCGCCAAGCACATCTTTGATTTGGGCAGCGATTTTGAATTTGTTCCTCCGGCAACGTCCACGGGCGAGTGTGCGGCCGGGGCCATGGTTGCGGAATTCCTGTCAGACCTCAGCCAAGTGGCGCGATCGGACGCCTTGCGTACACACGGTGCCGGACACCAAGAAGAAACGGGGCTTAACCTGCAAAAAGCTTTGCGTTTGCCGGCTCAGCGTTTGTTGGTGATTGCCGGCGAAGACAAGGGCGTCACAAAGTCTGAAGCCGTGTTTGCCACCATTCGCAATCATTGGGCTCACAATGCAAACTTGCAGGCGACGTTCGAGGCGGCCTCGAACGCCGTGGCTTTGGCGGAACAATCGACAACGACGGTGCTTCAAGCCTTGCCAGCCTTAGCCACGTGGCAAAATGTTGCGGACGCAGAAGTCGAGCGGATTTTGGGCAAAATCCCAATCGCACTGGCGGGGGCAGCCGAATGACGGCTCAACCCAAACTCATCATGCCTTTGGTGACTGACGCGACACTCGATCACTGGCTGAATTTGCACGGTTTAGAACTGTTGGCAGAGGTGTTGAGCCATTCCGATAGCTTAAGAATAGCCGTAACCTCGTCTTTTGGTTCGGAAAGTGCCGTGCTGTTGGATTTGGTGGCCCAAGTGAACAAAGCGACTCCGGTGATCTTTGTTGATACCGGACGCTTGTTTGCGGCGACCACGGATTATCGGGATCGGCTTGCCGAACATTTGGGGTTGAGCAATGTGCAAACCCTAAAGGCCCCGGACCTGATGGTTAAAAATGCGGACCCAGACGGAACGCTGTTTGAAACCGACCCCGATGCGTGCTGCCATGTGCGCAAGGTGATGCCGTATGCTCAGGCGTTATCGAAATTTGATGTTTTGATTGGTGGACGAAAGCGCCACCATGGTGATGAACGATCAAAACTGGAAACGGTCGAATTGTCCGGTCCGCACATCAAAGTGAATCCGCTGGCTCATTTTAGTGCCGAAGATATCCGCACGGCTTTTTCCACGCGCAATCTTCCGCCGCACCCATTGGTGCAAGAAGGCTACAGCTCGCTGGGATGTGAACCGTGCACCTTAAAATCATGCGAGGTCAAAAATGTCCGGGCAGGGCGCTGGAAAGGCCGCAAAAAAACCGAATGCGGAATCCACTTTGCCGACAATCGAGTCTACGAAAGCCTAACGGATTCTGGTCTTTAAGGTGTGTCTTTATTTAAACTTGTTGCGACTTCATCGCGCATATTTTGTTGAATTTGCTGTATCAGTTCTGGAGGATGATCAAGTCTTTGCAAGACGTCTACGCCCAATTGCAGGCTGGCTTCGAAGGCTTCGGATATGGTTTCATTGGCCCCAGCCTGCCTTAAGTGAAGGCAATGTTCGCTGTCTTTGCCCCGCGCGACGATGTGCAGGGTCGAAGACAGTTTGCGAAGTTTAGCCACCAGATGTTTCGAGGTTTCCGTTTGGTCGATGGTGACGATGACCACACGGCTGTTTTTCGCGCCAACGCTGATCAAAACGTCAAGGCTTCCGGCATTACCAAAATACAAGGGATACCCTTTTAATCGGTATTGATTCACGATGTCCGCGTTGTAATCAATGGCGGTATAGGGGGTCTTGGCTTCGTCCAACATGTTGGCCACGCGGCGACCCACACGTCCGAATCCGACAATGATGACTTGGCGGTGGTCCGGACTGGTGGCGGATTGGGGCAAATGAGTTTCGGGAACCGCCGTCTTGCTGGTGAAATACTTGTCGGCCAACATCGCCAAAACGGGGGTGGCGATCATGCTCATGGACACCACCAAAATCAGCTGATCAAACAGGGTCTTTTCGATAAGGTTTTGGCTCAGCGCGACGCCAAAAATCACAAATCCAAATTCACCGCTTTGCGCCAAGATTAAAGACACGGCGACAGATGGGTGCGCGGGCACGCCAAATAAGCGGGCCAAAACCCAAATAATAGTGGCTTTAAGCGTCAATAGTCCCAGTAACGCCAAAACAAGATAATGCCCATTTTGGGCCAAAATGCCAAAATCCATCGACATGCCGACAGACATGAAAAACAGGCCCAAAAGAAGCCCCCTGTAAGGCTGGATGTCGGCGAGGACCTGATGGCGGTATTCTGAATTGGCAATCAACAACCCCGCAACAAAGGCCCCCATGGCCATGGAAAATCCGGCCAGTGTGATCAGCCCAGCAACCCCCAAAACCAAAAGCAGGGCCGCGGCGGCAAAAATGTCGGTGTTTCCGGTTTTGGCCACCAGATGCAGCACAGGGCGTAAAAAATAGCGTCCGCCTAAAATGATGAGGACCAAAATCAGCGCCGCTTCGCCAAACGCAAGGGCCAAATCCATGCCCAACGTGATGTCGTCTTGGGCCAACAGGGGAACCAAGGCCAACAGCGGGACCACGGCCAAATCTTGCAGTAATAAAATGGCGAAAGAACGCTTGCCCGCCAAGGTGCCAATCAGGCCCTTGTCGATCAGCAGTTGCAAAACAAAGGCGGTCGACGACAAGGCCAAGCCAAAACCAACGATCAGGCTTTGGCGCATGCTCAAGCCAAACAACATGGCTATGCCCATCAAGGCCAATCCGGTCACGATGACCTGAGCCGTGCCTAAGCCAAATACCCACTTTTTCATCAAAAGCAGGCGTTGCGGTTTCAGCTCGACACCGATGATGAACAGCAAAAAGGCCACACCCAGCTCAGAAAAATGGCGGATTTCGTCAACTTCTGTGATGAGGCTTAAAACCCAAGGGCCAACCACAATGCCCGCCACCAGAAAGCCAATGATCGAGCCCAAGCGTAGGTATTGCATCAACGGCACCAAAACCACAGCCGCCGTTAACAAAATAATACTATCAATCAAATAGGTTGGCAGCATTTGAAATTATCCTTGGTTGGTACGAACGCAGATACTCAGTTACTCAGATGGAATGCCTTTGAGTATAACGCATAACCTTTTGTAAAATAAAGGATGCAATAGCACAGAGTTGCCAGTCCAAGCCGCCTCGTTTATGGTCTCTGAATGGTTGAAAAGTTTGTTTTTGTTTTGTGTGTTTTAAGCTTGGTGTTCACATCGGGAAGCCTTGTGCGTGCGGACGAGGCCGAAGACCAATTGGTCGAACAGGGCATCGCATTTTATGACGACGAAGAGTTTGCGAAAGCCAAAGCGATCTTATTGCCTTTGGCCGAGGCTGGGCATGCTAAGGCGATGAATTTAATTGGGAGAATGCATGATGGCACTATGGTATTCCCAAATGACGCAAAAGTGGAATGTGATTGGTATGAAAAATCTGCCAAAGCTGATTATGCATCTGCCATGAATAATTTAAGTATCTGTTACGAAAAAGGGCTAGGGCGACCACGTAATATTGAGCTTATGTTAAACTGGAGAAAACAGAGCGCTATAAAAGGCTCGAAACTTGGCATGATAAACTTAGCCCGAGTTGATGGTAAGTTTGGTAAAGACTACCGTTATTGGATGAACCAAGCCGTCCAACATGGTAGCATCTATGCAAAAGTATCCTTAAATCTTCGAGGATACGAACAAGATGTCCCAGATTTAAAAATCCAGGACACCTTGTGTGTGTACATCCGTATTTTAATATTTGACGGAAGTTTCTTAGTTTGCGATTAGAGTTTTTATTTTTTTACTTTAGGCTTACTTGGAGACTGTCCCTTATCAAACACCGCTCCTGTTAAAAACTCACTCGCTAAA
>NVSZ01000010.1 GCA_002732845.1 Rhodospirillaceae bacterium | reverse complement strand
AGCGTGTTTAACTTTTTCTTTTAAATTAGCCCGATAAGCATCTTCTTTGGCTACTGCGATCCTACGCGCATAAGCTTCATGCCCTAAATTATGCAAAACTTTGATGAGCTGTTCGTAAGGTTGTGCCCTAAAATGCTCAACTGATTTAGGCATCAGGTCTAACCATGAAATATAAAAATCAACAGTTCTGTTCGTACCTAAATTATCATAAGTAAAGCCATCAATTTCAAGCAGGCCTGGTTTCGGCCAACCGGTCACATCATCGATTAAATCGCCAACATGGGCATGCATCAAATTGAAAGAGCCTTCAATTGGTTTCTTAAGTTTACACCAAACAAAACGACCCTTTACAAATAACCGCTCCGCACTGAAAGCATGCCCTCCTTGGTTGGACAATGTTGCGCCCTGGAATTCTAAATTACCGCCAATTTTGGCCCCCGCCATGCGGACCTCTCCTTGAGCGATGATGTTTGCAAGAAAGACAGTGCCTGTGCATTTAAGTCGATCTACACGAAATGCTTCATCGCCTTCATTGGAAAACTTTGAGCCTTGGCAGATTAAATCACCCCCAATTTTGGCCCCAACGAGGTGCACAACTCCGTGGGCATGGATGTTTTCAAGAAAAACAGCGCCTTTGCAGTTCATTCCATCGGCTTGAAGGCCGGGTAGATCGCACCCGTTAAGCATTAGTGTGGGTAAGTTGCACTCGTTTAGCTTTGGAGCTTGGGTAATATGCGATGAGATGATGACTAGAGGTTGGGATAGCGTTGCGAATTCGAGGTTAAGCTCACCAGAGATGCGCGCGCCTTTGATCTGAATGCCCCCTGGGTCCATTTTATATTTTTCAGGATTTAGGCAGATGTGGCGGATGAATTCTGCTCGTATGGTTTGGGCTTCGCTCCATGAGTCCGGGTCTGTGGGGGCGCTGTCGCCGGGGATTTTGGCGAGTTTGCCTGTTTTTATGCATTTTAAAACGAGGCTTTCGGCGTCTGTAACGGCTTTTGCGCGGCCCTCTATAAATTCCACAGGGTCTTTTGAGGTTGGTATTTTTGTCATGGTTTACTTTTGCGCGTGAGACTGGTGTTGTCTACTCTTTTTGTTGGGCCCTCAGGCGCCGGGCGGGGCGGAGCCGCTCGGGCAAACGGTGGGCTAACGGTGGGCTAACGAGCATTCGCTCGGCGCACGCTTGGGCTTGCCTCAGGGCTTTGCCCCTCGGTTTGCTGCGGATATGCGTATAGAAGTCAAATGTCACCCCTAAATCTTGTCCTCAAACCAGCCCCAAATCCCCCCCCAAAAACCGCTGAAAATATAAGCTCTTGCCCCGTCGCGCGTCCTGACTATACTGCGCGCAATTGGGGGCTCCTATTTACCGTGTGTGGTGGGGGCCTTTCTTTGATTTTTAGGAGTTAATAAAGACATGACGGCGCGCTTGAATGTGGTTGGTATTGGCAATGCGATTGTGGATGTTTTGGCCCATGCGGATGAGGACTTTTTGGTTCGTCATGCGTTGAACAAAGGCACCATGGCGTTGATCGATTCCGCCACTGCTGACAAACTGTATAAAGACATGGCTTCGGCGATTGAATGTTCGGGTGGGTCCGCGGCCAATACGATTGCCGGACTGGCGAGCCTTGGCGGGCGCGGCGCGTTTATTGGCAAAGTCAAAAACGACGAGYTGGGCAAAGTCTTTAAGCACGACATCGAAGCCATTGGCGTTGATTTTCCGACCGCACCTTCGACCGATGGAGCGGCGACCGCACGGTGTTTGATTAATGTCACGCCAGAYGCCGAACGCACCATGAGCACTTTTTTGGGCGCGTGCGTTGAACTGACCGCGGCGGATGTTGACGAAGCCGTTATTCGGGATGCTCAGGTGACCTATTTGGAAGGTTATCTTTGGGATGGCGAAGAAGCCAAAGCGGCCTTTGTGAAGGCGGCTGAAATTGCCCATGCGGCGGGACGTGAAGTTTCACTGTCTTTGTCTGACCCGTTTTGCGTGGGTCGTCACCGTGAAAGCTTTTTGGAATTGGTTGAACAACACGTCGATATCTTGTTTGCGAATGAAGAAGAAATCAAAGCCTTGTACGAAGTCGATACGTTTGATGCGGCTCTGCAATACGTGCGCGGACATTGCAAAGTTTCCGCCCTGACCCGTGGCGCTAAAGGATCGGTCATTGTTGTCGGTGATGAAATTCACTTGGTGGATGCCGAACCGGGCGTCAACGTTGTCGATACCACCGGGGCCGGCGATGCGTATGCGGCGGGTTTCTTGTTTGGCTATACGGACGGCGGACAAAATGACTTGGCGTATTGTGGTCGTTTGGGATCAATCGCTTCTGCAGAAATCATCAGCCACTTTGGCGCGCGCCCCGAAACGCCGCTGATTGAGCTGATTAAAGCTAAGCTTGGCTAATTTTGGATAATTAAACTGATTTAAACGCGCCCCAAAATACCTCTGGGCGAAGTTAAGGAAAAGAAAATGAAAATCCGCAATATTGCTATTATTGCTCACGTTGATCACGGTAAAACGACCTTGGTTGATGTGTTGTTGAAACAGTCTGGAACCTTCCGCGACAATCAAAAAGTCGAAGAACGCGCCATGGATTCTGGTGAACTGGAACGCGAACGCGGCATCACCATTACCGCCAAACCAACTTCGGTTGAATGGAAAGGCACCCGCATCAATATCGTGGATACGCCAGGTCACGCCGATTTCGGTGGTGAAGTTGAACGCATTTTGTCGATGGTTGACGGTGTGTTGTTGCTGGTCGACGCCGCCGAGGGTGCGATGCCGCAAACCAAGTTCGTGACGGGCAAAGCTTTGAAGCTTGGCTTGAAACCAATTGTGGTTGTGAATAAAGTTGATAAGCCTGAACAACGCTCTTACGAAGTTCAGGACGAAATCTTCGACCTGTTTTCGGCGATGGACGCAACCGACGATCAACTGGATTTCCCAACCATTTTTGCTTCGGCGAAAAACGGCTGGGCCACCGATACGCCCGATGGTTCCCAAGAAAATATGGACATCATTTTTGATACCATCTTGGAACATGTTCCGGCCCCGACCGTGATTGATGACCAACCGTTTTCGATGTTGGCAACAACTTTGGAATCCGACAACTTCCTAGGCCGCATTTTGACCGGACGCGTGCATTCGGGTACGGCAAAGATGGGCATGGCTGTCAAAGCCATGAACGGCGCAGGCGAAGTTGTTGAAACCGGACGCATCAGTAAATTGTTGTCGTTCCGTGGTCTTGACCGGGTCCCCGTGGACGAAGTGTCTAGTGGTGACTTGGTTGCGATTGCGGGTCTGTCCAAAGCCACCGTGGCCGATACCTTGTGTGATCCGGCTGTGACCGTCGCGTTAGAAGCTCAGCCCGTTGATCCGCCAACCTTGTCCATGATGTTTGCGGTGAACGATAGCCCGCTTGCGGGAACCGAAGGTACCAAAGTGACCTCGCGTATGATCCGTGATCGCTTGTTCGCCGAAGCCGAAGGCAACGTAGCCCTTCGTATCACCGAAGATTCAGGCACCGACGGTTATGACGTTGCGGGTCGTGGTGAATTGCAATTGGGTGTTTTGATCGAACAAATGCGCCGCGAAGGATTTGAGCTGACCGTGTCACGCCCCCGCGTTGTGATGAAAGAAATTGACGGCAAACGCCATGAACCTTTGGAAGAAGTCTCGATCGACGTTGACCAAGAATATTCCGGCATCGTGGTCGAAGCATTATCACTTCGCAAAGGTAAAATGAAAGAAATGCGTCCTTCTGGCGGCGGCAAAACTCGTTTGATCTTCCACGTACCAGCCCGCGGCATGATCGGTTATTTGGGCGAATTTTTGACCGAGACCCGCGGCACCGGCATTATGGCCCGCACCTTCCATTCTTACATTCCTTACGCAGGCACCCTACCGGGTCGTCGCAATGGCGTGTTGATTTCGAACACTGCGGGCGTAACGGTTCCTTATGCCTTGTTTAACTTAGAAGGCCGTGGCCCTTTGTTTGTTACCTCGCAAGTCAAGGTYTACGAAGGYATGATCATCGGCGAACATTCKCGCCCSGGTGATTTGGAAGTGAACCCGATGAAGGGCAAACAGCTGACAAACGTGCGTTCTTCGGGAACGGACGAAGCCGTGCGCCTGACCACACCACGTCGCTTGAGTTTGGAACAAATGATTTCTYACATCCAAGACGATGAACAAGTGGAAGTCACACCGGAAAGCATTCGTATGCGCAAACGTTTCCGCGATCCAAAYGTCCGCAAGCGTCAATCGCGCACAGCCTAAAGATTAACAAGACAAAGTCTTACATGGCGAACGCTATACAACAAAAGCCCGGAGCATCAAGCTTCGGGCTTTTTTGTTAAAGATCWGCGCGTTTGTTATCGATACCGAGATTGCCAAAAGTTGTTTCGTGTAGGGTAAAGGCGGCCTCGATGCGGGTGGTTTCTTCGCGGCGATCTGCGGCGACCCCGCCGATGCGGGTGAGCTCTAGCGATAGGGCTTCGATTAAGAGAGCCGCAATATCATCTTTACCTTCCACGCAGGCTTTTGCGTGTGCGGAAATAATGGGATCACTCAAGCGTTTATCGGGCATGGTTCTGCTCCTTTAAAGAGCTTAAAGTATAGGCTATTTTACGCACTTTGAATATCTTTAAGCATCATAAAGCAGAGACATAAGATTTTTGTTAACGGCTGGTCAAGATGCTTGCGGGTACACTTTGTGATGATTTTTGTGACGGACACACTTTCCATATCCAAAGACGATATCGAAGAACGCTTTATTCGGTCCCCCGGTGCGGGCGGGCAAAATGTGAATAAGGTGTCTTCGGCGGTGCAACTGCGTTTTGATGCGCGCCATTGCAAAAGTTTGTCCAATGCGGTGTATCTGCGTTTGAAAAAACTGGCCGGACGACGCATGTCTTCCGACGGTATCCTTGTCCTGACGGCCAGCCAATTTCGCACCCAAGCCAACAACCGCAAAGACGCCGAAGATCGATTGGTGGAACTGGTGCGTCAAGCGTTGGTTCCGCCAAAGTTTCGGCGCAAAACCAAACCAACGTATTCGGCCAAGCTGAAACGGTTAGACGGTAAAAAACGCAAAAGCGGTTTGAAAAAGACCCGAGGCAGGGTGCGAAACGATGACTGATCTGTTGCATGAAAAACCGCATAAAAGTTGGTCTCAAAGTGCCAAGGCATTTTTAAATCCAAAAGTGATTTCGCTTTTGTTTTTGGGCTTTTCCGCAGGCGTCCCGATTTTGTTGGTGTTTTCGACCTTGTCCGTGTGGTTACGCGAAGCAGGCGTGGAACGTGCGACCATTGGCTTTTTCAGCTGGGCGGCGTTGGCTTACGGCTTTAAATTTATCTGGTCCCCGCTGGTTGATAAATTGCCGGTGCCGGTGTTGGCCGGGCTTTTGGGRCARCGTCGGGCTTGGTTATTGGTGGCGCAAATTGGCGTCATCGGGGCGTTGTGTTTTATGGCGCTGACCGACCCGGTTTTGGGCTTAAAGGCCATGGCGGTGGGGGCCATATTGTTGGCGTTCAGTTCCGCCACCCAAGACATCGTGATTGACGCGTATCGCATTGAAAGCGCGGACGATGATCTGCAAGGTTTAATGTCGGCGACGTATATTGCGGGTTATCGCATCGGCATGATTGTCGCGGGTGCCGGGTCCTTGGAAATCGCCGGATTTTTGGATGTATCTGATGGTTATGATTTCATGGCGTGGCAAGGCACCTATTTTGTGATGGCCGCGGTGATGGGTATCGGTGTGGTTACGACGTTTGTGATTTCAGAGCCCCAACATAAAAACCCGCTGGCCGAAGCCTTAGATTCAGCCTCTGATTACGCCCGTTTTATGGCGTTGTTTGCCGTGGCGGCCGCTGGCTTTGTTGTGGTCTTTATGGTGTGGCCCTCAACGGTAGAGATTTTCCGGGAAAGTTTTGGCCAAGGCTTGGCCAAGTTTTTTGATGCGGCGGTGCGTCTGGGCTGCTCGGCGGCGGTGGCCTTTGGTTTGGGCCTTGGTTTTGTCCGGGCGGGTTTTGTAAAACGCCAGATTGCCTATGAGGCGTATGTTGCGCCGTTTGCCGATTTCTTTTCGCGCTTTGGCCGGGTGGCGATTTTGATGTTGTTGTTGATTGCCACGTTTCGCATTGCCGACATCGTGATGGGGGTGATGGCGAATGTGTTTTACGTGGATTTGGGTTTTGAAAAACAAGAAATTGGCCGCATATCCAAAGGCTTTGGATTGGGCGCGACCATTTTAGGCGGTTTTGCCGGAGGCCTGATTACGGTGCGTTATGGCGTCATAAAAACGTTATTTCTGGGCGGATTTTTGGCGGCGGCGACCAATGTTTTGTTTGCGGGGATGAGCACGCTTGGCCCCCAAATCTGGGCCTTAATTTTGGTGATTTCAGCCGACRATCTGGCGGGTGGCATCGCGTCTGCGGCGTTTGTGGCGTATTTATCCAGCCTGACGTCGCGCAGCTTTACGGCAACCCAATATGCGCTGTTCAGTTCTTTGATGAWGCTGTTGCCCAAGTTGATTGCGGGCTATTCTGGGGTGGTTGTGGACGCGGTGGGTTATGTGCCGTTTTTCCTCGGCACCGCGGCGTTGGGGCTTATTCCGTTGGTGTTGATTGTCTTTGTCGTGAAATTCACAGATAAAGCCTAGATTTTAGCCCCTGTTCATGGCATACAGCGCGCAACTTATTCCTTTCAATTTTGAATTTAAGGCGCAAAATATGGATATCTCAAAACTCTCCATCGGCAAAAATGCCCCCGACGAAATTAACGTTTTGATCGAAGTTCCCATGGGTGGCAATCCGGTGAAATACGAACTCGACAAAGAGTCCGGTTGCATGTTTGTCGACCGCTTTTTGCACACCGCCATGCATTACCCCTGCAACTACGGCTTTATTCCCCACACCTTGTCCGATGATGGTGATCCGGTGGATGCGGCTGTTTTGGGTCAGCATTCGGTATCACCCGGCGTTGTCATTCCGTCCCGTCCGGTTGGCGTTTTGATGATGGAAGACGAAAAAGGCTTGGACGAAAAAGTCCTCTGCGTTCCCGATCACAGCCTGCACCCGTATTACGAAGCTGTTGAATCCATTGAAGACCTTCGCCCTATTTTGTTAGACCAATTGGCTCACTTCTTCACGCACTATAAAGACCTGGAAAAAGGCAAATGGGTGAAAGTCACCGGTTGGCAAGGCGTTGTTCAGGCGAAAAAGATGATTGCCGAAGGTGTCGAGCGCGCTAAAGCCGCTCAATAAACCTTCAAATTGTATAAAAAAGGCGGCCTTTTGTGGGTCGCCTTTTTTTGTGCTTTAGTGTTGGCGCAATTCTCCATAGTATAACGGTACGATTATTTGGATTGGGGAGCCTTAGAATTATGGACATGTCTTTGCGTCGTTTTGTTTTGACCACTTCACTGAGTGGAGCCTTCTTGTGGGGAGCCTTGGCTTTTTCTGTTTCGGCGGGGGCGGCCGAAAACGAAAGCCGATACGGCACGTGGAATGACCCCAATGCAAGCCCTGTTGCTTCTGCTCAGGATGTTAAAAGCCTGTTGAAAGATCTCAACAAGTTGATAGGCGAGGCCGAACAGGCGCGCGCCGCAGACCGCGTGTTTTTGCAGGATTTAAAAGATTTGGCGGCGCGGTATGAAAACCCGTGGAGTGTGCGGATTTTCTCCGATGATTTCAGCGATGGGGATTACATTCGTAATCCGCAATGGTCGGTAAAATCAGGCCGATATTGGGTCGAAAAAGGCTATGGCCTGCGCAATGAAACCACATCGATCAGTGCTGCCCAAACGCAAGCTCCTGCGAAAAAGGTCAGCAAAGAAGAAATGATTATTTCGATCTTTGGTGCGGTCCTCAAGGGTAATAAAAAATCAACCAGCACACAGCCTCCGCCCGCCCAAGCGGCCCCTAAACCGGCCCTGATTGCGGCCCGCACCCGCATTACAAATGCCTTTTCTCTGACCACACAAATCAGCTCGTGGAATGCCCAAGGCCGTTTTGAAATTGGCGTAACCCAAGGCACCAGCGGTGCTGGATATCGCTTGGCGTACAGCCCCGGACTCAAGGGGGCAAAGTCAATGCTGGAATTGATTAAGGTCACGTCACGGGGCCAAAGCGTGATTGATCAGGTTTCTATCGGAACGCTGGAAGATAAACGCACGCATACCTTAGCGTGGACCCGGGGGAATGACGGAATGATGAGCGTTAGTGTGGATGGAACGTCGGCTTTGAACGTCCGTGACCAAAGTTTTCGGGATGCTTTTAATGGCGTGCAATTGACCAGTGACGGAGCGGATGTGATCGTGAAATCCATTAACGTTATGGGAACACGCTAAGTGTCCGTTGTCAAAATCACCAATTTTCCGGGCCTTCAATCTTTGGAAAAAGAAGCCAAGGTTATCTTGGAAGGTGCCGCCCAAGATGCTTTAGTTCCGGCGGGCACGTTGGTGTTTACCAGTGGGGCCGTGTGCGAAAATTATTTATTGGTGATCGATGGCTCGGTGCGGGTGCAGATGGTCTCTGAAAATGGTCGGGAAATTGTTTTGTACCGGGTGGAAAATGGGCAAACCTGCATCATGACCACCACGTGTTTGATGTCCCATGAAAATTACACCGCCGAAGCCGTCACCGAAACCGACGTCAATGCGGTGATTGTTCCGGCCGAGACGTTTCATAAATTAATCGACTGTTCGCATGTTTTTCGCACCTTTGTTTTTTCATCGTACAGCACGCGGCTGGCCGATTTATTGATGTTGGTGGACGAAGTCGCATTTCATCGCATCGATGTACGGTTGGCAAAGTTTCTCAGCGAACGCATGGATGACCGCCACCAGCTGAAAACCACCCACCAAGAATTGGCCGTAGAATTGGGCTCGGCCCGGGAAGTGATCAGCCGACAGTTGAAAGATTTTGAAAACCGGGGCTGGGTGAAATTATCGCGCGGACAAGTCGAGGTGACGAATTTAAAAGCCCTTGAGAAGCTTATGTGACGTCTTATGTGACTTGGTTACAGACCGTTAGTCTTCGTTTGTGTCATATTTAATCATCAACAGATTTAGAGGTTGCCCCGATGTGGGGCCGACCCGTACCAAGTTAAGGATAATAAAATGCAAAAAAACGTAGGTTCCATCGATAAAGTACTTCGCGTCATCATCGGTTTGGTTTTGATCGCGTATGCCATCATGCCAAGCTTTGGCATGATGCCAGACACCGGTTACAACGTTTATGGTTGGGTGGGTATTATTCCTTTGGGAACAGCCCTGTTGGGTCTTTGCCCGCTGTATTCCATCCTTGGCGTAAAAACCTGCAGCTCTTGCGCGAGCGACGAAAAAGAAGCTTAGGCAACAGTCTAAATATAAAAAAGGCGGCCTTTGATCGGGCCGCCTTTTTTTGTGGGCAAAACTTAGTCTTGCGTGAGGACTTCGCGTACAGCCTCTAAATTTTCCACGTAGATGAGGGTTTGCGGGTGTTTTTTGCCCAATTTTCGGATGCCAATATCCACCGCGCGCTCCAACAAGCGTTCGGCTTTTTGTATCTGGTTCTGATCAAAATAAAAAATTGCCAGATTGTTGAGGCTGGTGGCAATTTGACCATCTGTGGACTCAACCGAGGACTCTTCGATTTTTAACGCCCTCAACATTAAGGCTTCGGCTAGATCGTATCGATCTGTGTCGGCGTAAAGCTGTGCCAGATTGTTTAAATCGATGGCGACTTCTGGATGGTTGGGGCCAAATTTTTCTTCGTCTACGGTCAAGACACGCCGCATCATGGGTTCGGCTAAATCCAGTCGGTCCGTTTCATAATATAGCACGGCCAAATTGCTGAGGGTTTGGCTGATGTCTGCACCTTCCAAGTGTTCGGAATCCTTAATAACGGACTTCATCAAAGCTTCGGCTTTTGCAAGGCGTCCTGTGGCCTGAAACAATTGCGCTAAATTATTTTGCAGGGTGAGAAGGTCTAGTTGAGAACCCGGTAGGTTGCTTTTCGCCAGTCTGATTGCGGTTTGATAAAGTTCTTGTGCCGGGTCATATTTCCCCGCTGTTTGCAAAGCATCTGCCGCCCAGCCAAGGGCTTTCAGGCGTGCCGGCACATCATCCGAAGAAACAAAACCCAACGCTTTTTGGTAATGCATGGCTGAGACGTCAAATTTTGACAGCGCTGCATAAAGATGGCCCCGGCGTATTTCCAAATCATATTGTTCGGCTTGATGAGGGTCGGGTTGGCTGGCACAGCCTGTCAGAAAAATTGCGCCTGTTAGACTTAAAAAGACCAGCTGTGAAAAAAACTGTTTTTTGAACATAACCTGACCGCTTTAAGCCGTAACGTTCAGCGCGATCATAATATGGAACAATCCGGCGGCCAAAATGGCAGCTAAGGGGACCGTGATGATCCACGCGGCGGCGATGGTCCACGCATGATGACGGCGCACCAGCTTGCGTTCGCGCGCTTTGCTGATGGCCTTTTTGGTGGGTTCGCCCGGGGATTGGTTCAGGGCCGCGGCTTCTGCAAATTTACGACGTTCCATATATTCGCGCAAAAAGCCAACGCCGAACACACCGCCCACGGCAATGTGGGTGGAACTGACCGGAAGCCCCATGGCGGACGCGATGATCACGGTGATGGCGGCGGACAAGGCAACACAAAAGGCTCGAATGGGGTTCAGTTTGGTAATTTCTTGGCCCACGGTTTTGATCAGTTTTGATCCAAACAGCACCAGACCGATGGAAATACCTACGGCTCCGACCAACATCACCCACAACGGAATGGAAGCCTTGGCGGTGATTTCACCCGTATCTGCGACCGATACGATGGCGGCCAATGGGCCAACCGCGTTCGCAACATCATTGGCACCATGGGCAAACGATAACAATGCGGCGGAAAAAATCAACGGCACCACAAACAATTGGTTTACGGATTTGTTTTTGTTTTCCATGTGTTCGGCCTTGGCGGCGATGCGTGTGCGCATCATGGTCCAGGAAATACCAAATAAGAAAATGCCGCCGGCGATGATTTCCATCCAGCTGGATTGATAAAGTTTTTTCAGGCCCTTGCTCATCAAATACATGGTGAAGACACCGGCCATAATGGCGACCAATAAGGGCACCCATTTTTTGGCCGCCTGAATTTTATCTTCTTTCATCAGCACATTGCGTTTGATGATGTAGAGGAAAAGTGCGGCAATGATTCCGCCCAGAATCGGGGAGATCACCCAGCTGGCGGCAATTTTGCTCATGGTGGGCCAGTTCACCGCGCCAAATCCGGTGGCGGCAATACCCGCCCCCATGACGCCGCCGACGATGGAGTGGGTGGTTGATACGGGAGCCCCCAAAAAGGTTGCTAAGTTCAACCACAAAGCGGCGGCCAACAGGGCGGCCATCATGGCGGTCATGAAGGTATCGGTATCGGGCATCAGGGTCGGGTCAATGATGCCTTTTTTAATGGTTGAAATCACGTCACCACCCGCCAACAACGCGCCCGCGGATTCAAAAGTCGCGGCAATTACAATGGCGGCGGTCAGGGTCAAAGCCTTTGATCCCACAGCAGGGCCAACGTTATTGGCCACATCGTTGGCCCCGATGTTCATCGCCATGTATCCACCAATCACGGCGGCGGCAACCACAAATGGCGTAAAGCCCGCGCCCGATTGCATGGACGTAACAATCCAAACGGCGATCAAAAACAGCAACGCTAACCCCACCCGGGCAATGGCTTGGCCTTGAATTTGGGCGGCAGCTTCGACGATGGCGATCTTTTTAAGATCTTTATCTAGGGCTGTTTTGGCTTTGGGCTCTAAAGGCAACTTCGACATTTGTGCGTTCTTTCGAAAAGCGGCAAGGATCATCAAGGTTAAGGTAATATGACAATATCATTACAGAAATATGACAAGAGTCACCCGTCACGGCAATCAAAAAGCATCCACAGGTTTACAGCCCTTTGATTGTGTCGTGCGCGGCCAGCGCGGCCAGGTTGACCAAGTCCGATACGGTGGCCCCAATGGGCGCAATTTGCGCCGATTTTGACAGCCCCAATAACAAGGGTCCAATCACCGTGCCGCCGCCCAATTGCTGCATTAAACCAGAGGCCGTGCTGGCGGCATTCAGTCCCGGCATGATCAAAATATTGGCCGGGCCGGTCAGTCTGGTGAACGGGAAAATGCGTTGTTGAAGGTCAAAGTCCAAGGCCACATTCGCATYCATCTCGCCTTCATATTCAAACGATACATTCATATCATCCAAAAGGTGAACGGCATCGCGCATGACTTTGGTGCGGTTGGGCATGGGATTGCCAAAGTTCGCAAACGATAGCAAAGCCACACGGGGTTCTTGACCCAAGGCGCGGACTTTGCGGGCGGCTTGTTGCGCGGTGTCGGCGATTTGCCGTGCATCGGGTGTAACATTGACCGAGGTGTCGGCTAAAAATACGGTGCGCCCTTGGGCAATAAGAAGCGTTAAACCGACCACACTTTGTTCCGGGGCCGGGTCCACAACCCGCGTAATATCGCGCAAAGCCACATGATAGTTGCGGGTCAGGCCTGTGATCATGGCATCGGCGTCGCCTTGAACCACCATCGACGCGCCAAAAATATTGCGGTTTTGATTAACCATGCGTTGGCAATCGCGAAACAGCAAGCCTTGGCGTTGTTGGCGTTCATACAAAGCGTCGGTGTACAGACCGGTATTTTCAGACAGCGCCGCATTCATGATTTCGACACCGTCTAGGTCGGGCAGGCCCAGGGATTCCATTGTTTCTTTGATGAGTTCGACCCGGCCAATCAATATGGGCGTGCCGTAACCCGCATTGTAAAAGGCTTGCGCGGCCCGAATGGTTTTTTCGTTTTCGCCTTCGGCAAAGACCACGCGTTTGGGGTGCGCTTGGGTTTCTGCAAAAATCGCTTGCAGGCTGGAGGCTGCCGGGTCCAAGCGTGCGGCCAGTTCATTTTTATAAGCATCCATATCGATGATTGGACGTTGAGCAACGCCTGAATCCATAGCCGCAGTGGCCACCGCCATCGGCACGCACGTGATCAGGCGCGGATCAAAGGGTGCCGGAATAATGTATTCCGATCCATATTGCAGGTGTTTTCCGGAATACGCCATGTCCACTTCATCGGGCACGTCTTCCCGCGCAAGTGCGGCAATCGCGTGGGCGGCGGCGACTTTCATGTCTTCGTTAATGGTGGTGGCCCGGACGTCTAGCGCGCCTCGGAAAATATAAGGAAAGCCCAAAACATTGTTGATTTGGTTGGGATAATCGGATCGCCCGGTGGCAATGATGGCGTCTGGACGTACAGCCTTAGCGTCTTCGGGTAAGATTTCTGGATTGGGGTTGGCCATGGCAAAAATAATCGGCTTAGGGGCCATGGTTTTAACCATTTTGGTGCTCAGAGCCCCTTCGACGGACAGGCCTAAAAACACATCGGCACCAACCATAGCGTCTTCTAAGGTTCTGGCATCGGTGGCAACCGCGTGGGCGGATTTCCACTGGTTCATGCCTTCGGTGCGGCCTTGGTAAATCACACCCTTGGAATCGCACATGGTGGTATTGGCGGCGCGTACACCCAAACATTGGGACAACTCGATACATGCAATCGCGGCGGCCCCTGCGCCGTTGACCACAACTTTAATGTCTTCCATGCGCCGTCCGGTCAGTTCGCACGCATTGATTAGGCCCGCCGCGGTGATGATCGCGGTGCCGTGTTGATCGTCATGAAACACCGGAATGTCCATCAGTTCACGCAACCGTTGTTCGATGATAAAGCATTCTGGCGCGCGGATGTCTTCTAGGTTAATGCCGCCAAAGCTGGGGCCTAAGTACCTCACAGCATTGATAAATTCATCCACATCGGTGGTATCGACTTCCAAATCAATACCATCGATATCGGCAAAGCGCTTAAACAAGACCGCCTTGCCTTCCATGACGGGCTTTGACGCCTGCGCGCCCAAATTGCCCAATCCCAAAACCGCCGTGCCGTTGGTGATGACCGCGACGATGTTGCCCTTGGCCGTATAATCATAAGCCAATTGCGGATCGCGTTCGATTTCCAAACACGGCGCGGCGACGCCCGGGCTGTAGGCCAATGACAAATCATGCTGGGTGGTCAGCGGTTTGGTCGGGTGGATTTCGATTTTCCCCGGCCGACCTTGGGCGTGCATGCGCAAAGCTTCTTGATCGAGGGCGGAATACGTTACTTTATCTTTAGAGGACATGATGTCGGGGACTTTCTAAGATTTAAGTTGAGAGTGGCTAGGATTTACGTTCGTGCACATGGATGTTTTGCGCTTTAAATTTTGCCAGCACATTTTGAGCTTCTCGTTCGTGGACTTCCGTTTCACAAAGGACCCACAAAATCACCCCACCCGCATCCAAGGCATTGGCAAAGTTTTCGGTGTGGGGCGTTGCGGTGACTTCATCTAAGATATCTTTGGCGACCACGCCTGCGGTGGCGGCACCGATCACGCTGGCAATGACGGCCGCGGTCAGTCCACCGGCCAAAAGCACGGCTCCGGATGCGACCAAGGGGCCTTCGTATTTGATCTCACCAACCAAAGCGGTGAGCACGTCTTTAAAAGGTTTTCCGGGCTCACCCGCGACATCAAGGGTTTCGTGACTGTCTAAAACAGAAAGATCTGTGCGGATAAAACCCGCATCGTCCAACAGGTGATGCACGGCGGCTTCAAAATCCAAACGATCTTGAAACAGACCAACAACTTCTCGGCTTGTTTGGGGGGTTGCATCGATCATGACAGTTCTCCTGAAAATACTTTTTATTCTTTAATATATTAATCGTAACAGTCAAATACGCTTTCGCATATTGCTAATCATCGTTATTGTGCACCTATGAATGAAGCCCTAAAAACCAAATCTCTGAAATCCGCAAAATCAGACGGCGTAACGCCCATGATGGTGCAGTTTTTAGAGATTAAATCCAGACACCCCGATAGCATCCTTTTTTATCGAATGGGTGATTTTTATGAGCTTTTTTTTGAAGATGCGGTGCAAGCGGCTCAGGCTTTGGACATCACGCTCACCAAACGCGGCAAACACAACGGCGAAGACATTCCCATGTGTGGTGTTCCGGTGCACAGCCACGACCAATATTTGCTGAAATTAATTCGCAAAGGCTTTCGCGTTGCCGTGTGCGAGCAAATGGAAGACCCCGCCGAAGCTAAAAAACGCGGCGCAAAATCTGTGGTGCGCCGCGACGTGGTGCGGGTGGTCACACCCGGCACCATTACCGAAGACGCTTTATTGGATGCGCGCGCAAATAATTATTTAGCCGCCTTGGGCGAAGCCGAAGGCAAGCTTGGTTTGGCTTGGGTGGATGTGTCGACCGGACAATTTTTTACGCAAATCTCAAATCCGCAAAATTTAAGCGCCCAATTGGCGCGCCTCAACCCCGGTGAGCTTTTGGGGGCAGACAGCCTGCTGGGCCGCAAAGCCTTAAAATTTGTGTTGGCCGATTGGCAGCATGTCTTAACCCCGCAACCCGCGTCTCGGTTCGACAGCAGCAACGGGGCGAAGCGTTTGGAATCCACCTTTGGCGTGAAAACGCTGGACGCTTTCGGTGGCTTTGAACGCGCCGAAATTTCCGCCGCCGGCGCATTGTTGGATTACATCGACCTCACCCAAAAAGGCAAAATGCCGAGACTCAGCCGCCCGGTGCGCATTGCCACCGATGGGGTGATGGAAATTGATGCGGCGACCCGGCGAAACTTGGAATTGTCGCAAACCTTATCGGGATCGCGCAAAGGATCTTTGTTGAGCATCGTCGACATGACCATCACGGGGTCCGGCGCGCGTATGCTGGCGGGGCGCTTGGCGGCTCCGCTCACCGATGTTGAAGCCATCGAAAATCGTTTTTGTGATGTGCAATTTTTTAAAGACAAATCCCGTCTCAAAGAAGACCTGCGCGCCCTGTTCCGTCGTTGCCCCGATTTGGAACGGGCCCTTTCGCGTTTGACGCTGGGCCGGGGTGGTCCTCGGGATTTGGCCGCGATCCGCGATGGACTGTTGATGAGCGCCTCTGCCCGAGATTTATTTGCCCAAGACACCTTGTCCAAAGGTATTGAGCAAAGCCTGAAAAATTTAGGATCGCACGGGGAATTGGTCGGTGCGTTAGCCGAAGCCTTGGCCCAAGACCTGCCCGTGTTGGCGCGCGATGGCGGATTTGTGCGGGCGGGCTATCGTCCGGATTTAGACGAATTGCGCACATTGCGCGATGAAAGTCGGCGTTTGATTGCGGGTCTGCAAAAGGGCTATCAAGACGACACGAAAATTACGACCCTGAAAATCAAACACAATAATGTGTTGGGCTATTTTGTCGAAGTCCCCAGCCGTCACGGTGATGCGATRCTGGCGCAGGATAATGATTTTTCACACGCTTATATTCACCGCCAAACCATGAAAGGCGCTGTGCGTTTTTCAACCGTGGAACTGGGCGAATTGGAAAGCAAAATCGCGCGCGCCGCCGATGGCGCGATGGCGATTGAATTGGCGGTATTTGGTGAAATGGTCGATTTGGTTGTCGGTCATGCGGACGCCATTGCGCTGACCGCATTGGCTTTGGCCGAATTGGATGTGGCGTCCAGYYTKGCCCAATTGGCCGAAGAAAAACAGTTTGTGCGKCCSRYYGTKGATSAGTCCCGYGATTTYGAAATCACCGGCGGMCGTCACCCGGTGGTCGAAGCCGCCCTGCAAGCCGGMGMRGGCGAAAARTTTGTCGCCAACGATTGTGARCAGTCCRATGAAASCGGGCGRTTGTGGTTGCTRACYGGACCCAACATGGCGGGTAAGTCGACATTTTTGCGCCAAAATGCGTTGATTTGTGTGCTGGCCCAAATGGGCAGTTTTGTGCCCGCATCGACCGCGCGCATCGGCGTTGTGGATCGTTTGTTTTCGCGCGTGGGGGCGGCGGATGATTTGGCCCGTGGACGRTCYACGTTCATGGTYGAAATGGTCGAAACRGCGGCKATTTTAAATCAAGCSGGRCCSCGCGCCTTGGTSATTTTGGACGAAATYGGSCGCGGCACATCSACCTTTGAYGGCCTGTCGATTGCSTGGGCGGTGGTTGAACAYTTGCACGAAGTSAATACMTGYMGGGCKTTGTTCGCSACCCACTATCAYGAACTGAACGCGCTGAAATCCAAATTGGATGGGCTCAGCTGTCACGCCATGAAGGTTAAAGAATGGAAAGGTCAGGTGATCTTTTTGCACGAAGTCRGCACCGGCGCGGCGGCGCGGTCTTATGGTATTCATGTGGGTAAGCTGGCGGGCCTTCCAAACTCTGTGGTTGAGCGCGCCGAAACCATTTTGAAATCTTTGGAAGAAGGCGAACAGTCTTCCATGGTCACCAAGCTCGCCGATGATCTGCCGCTGTTTTCTCATGCCCCGGCGATGTCGGGACAACAATCTGGCCCGCGCAAAGTCTCCGAAGTCGAAGACGCGGTTAAAGCCGTATTGCCCGACGAAATGACACCACGCGAAGCCTTGGATTTTTTGTATCGGCTTAAGGTGATGGATGCAGACGTGAACTAGCTTTCTTCCGCCGTACGGTCTTTGGGCGCTTTGGCCGCGATTTCTGGATAAGCCTTTTTGAGGGCTTTGAAATCTTTAAAGGTGCTTAAATGTTTGAACAAATCAATGACGCCGTAAAAAGACGGTCCGGTTCTGGAACCCATAGCGATGCGCAACGCACTGTATTTGTCGCCTTGCACAAAACCCATTTCAAAACGATGGGAACGAAAGCCAAAACTNCTGCCCGAAACAAAGCTTAAATTCCKATTGCGGCTTTCGACTTCTAAAATCATGCGCAACAACGCCCGGTCGCTTGGGTCATCTGATTTGTAATGAATATTCACATAGGGGGCCTTGGCCCACGGTTTAGCTTTATCGGGGCTGAGGCTGGGGTGGATGATTTTGTCGATGAATGACTGTTTTGGGTCCAGCGCATCAGACAGCGCCAAAGCCAACGCCTGATTGTTATCAANGACCGTTTGGCCATGGGTGTTGAGTGAGGTTTTATCCAAAATAAACGGCGCACTTAATGCCGCGCATTCGTCTTGGGATAAGCCTGCGCCAAAGGTGGTACGCGTGACCCGCAAAGATTCCGACACGCTTTTAAGGCTCTTTGTGGCGGCTTTTGTAGCGGGTGACCATAACGTCATCAGGCCCAGATTTGAAAATTCCAAGCCCAACTGGTCCAGTTTTAAACCAGACCGAATGTTGACGATCAGGCTGGGCGGGTTGTCTTTTAACAATGTGCAAAACTGTTCAACGGGAAAGCTGTCGCCGCTGAGCGAAGTATCCAAGACGATCACGCCGGGGCGATCTTTGGGGCGTTTGACGAAAGCCTTGGCAAAGGCTTCCATATCAAAAACCTCTAAATTAATATCGGCACAAATGGGTTCAATAAAAAACAGGTCGCCTTGCCCGCGCTGGACGGCGGTGCACAGWTKTTSKWRKRGYRYRWSYKKSSSRMYCYGMWRSYSKYRWYYNACAAATCACYTGCARYGCTTTGACAATTTCAAAGTATCCGCCAAACATATGCARYGACAGGGGTCTTTTCGGAAKGTTCCACAGCTTGTGACCAAAGGCGCGAAACACTTGTAAAAATGTGGTGATCGCGGTCATGCCACTGGAAAATACRCGGGCYTCTGAAACCCAGCCATCGGGGGCMGGGCGGTGTGCGTTCAGCCGGCGTTCTAAATCTTCGGGTTTGACCCAGCGATCATAGGGATAAGAAATCCGCACATCGCCCGGCAGCAATTTTCTTTGGGTGTGCGGGGGCGACATCAGATAGCTGTCGGACCGTAAATGCGCGTGTTGCAACCAACGCCTGCGCAGGTCCAAGCTTAGATTGTTGAGAAGTTGTTCGCCTTCGACGGATTCCAAGTCTGGATTTTTGAGAAGTTCATCCGCACGCTTTCGCCAAGCGCTTAAAAAAGGTTTATCATTCTTGGTGGACGGTGCCTCAAAAACCTTGGCCAAACGATTTGATAAAGCAATCAATTGCATGCATTCATCTTTACAGGGGTGTTTGGACATAATGAATTGCTCAAGTGTTATTAGACCGGATGCACTAAACCCTTTATACAAGGATTTAAGAAGAATACCACCGAAGGACTAAATATGCGTGCAAACCTTAAAAAGCCCAGCGAAATTATCGACCGAAAGGCCTTTCAAGGCGAGCTTATGGCTTTGTCGGATGGTTTAGAGTACGCCGATTTTACCAAGCCTAAATTGCGCGGGGAAGTCTTGAGCTTGTTTAAGGCAAAGTTGAGCATCGGACATAAAGAAATCCAACGCCGTTTTGAAAGCCAAGAATGCAGTGGCCCCTCGGCGCTGGGTGCCGGGGCATATTTGTTGGATCAGTTGATTCGCACGCTTCATGAATTCACATTGACCAAGGTTTATTCCAGCCTTAAAAATCAAGATATGTCGGTGGTCGCCACGGGCGGTTATGGCCGCGCGGAAATTGCCCCGCAATCTGATTTGGATATCATGTTTTTGATCCGCTCCCCCAAGGGTAAAGACGTTACGGCGGCGGTCGAATGGATGTTGTATATGTTGTGGGATTTAGGCCTGAAAGTTGGTCACGCCACCCGCACGATCGAAGAAACTGTCGAAATGGCAAAATCCGACATCACCATTTCCACCAGCCTGTTAGAAGCCCGTTATTTAAGCGGCGATGCGGGCTTGTTTGAAGTGTTTGAAAAAAGTTATGAAATAAATGTGGTGCGGGGCACCGGGCCAGAGTTTGTCAAAGCCAAATTGGATGAACGCGATGCCCGTCACGACCGCATGGGTGATACGCGTTATGTGTTGGAACCCAATTTGAAAGATGGCAAGGGTGGCCTGCGGGACCTGCAAACGCTGCTGTGGATTGCCAAGTATTTGTACCGGGTGGACACCGTCGAGGGCCTGATAGAAGCGGGCGTGTTGGATAAAATTGATGCCAAGCGTTTTGTCAAAGCCCAGCATTTTTTGTGGACGTTGCGCTGTCATCTTCATTATTTGTCCGGTCGACCCGACGAAACCATCAGTTTTGATGTGCAAACTGAATTGGCGGCGCGCATGGGTTATCAGGACCGCAAAACCGGAAGCGCCGTCGAACGCTTTATGAAACACTATTTTGTGGTGGCGCGGGATGTGGGTGATTTGACCCGGGTGATTTGCGCGGTCTTGGAAAACAAACACGGTAAACAAGCGCGCATCACTTTGCCATCGTTTAATTTTCGCAAAAAACATATCGAAGRCTTTAAACTGGAACGCGGGCGTTTAAATGTCACTGGCATTGATGTGTTTCGCAAAGACCCCATCAAGATTTTGCGTCTGTTTGCCGAAGCTGAAAAATTTGATATCGATATTCACCCCGAAGCTTTGCGTTTGGTGCAGCGCAATTTAAAACTGATCAACAGAAAAGTGCGCAATGACGCACACGCCAATGCCTTGTTTTTGGATATGCTGTGCGCCGAAAAAGGGCCGCGTTTGGTGTTAAACAGGTTGAGCGAGTCAGGCGTTTTGGGTCGCTTTGTCCCCGATTTTGGCTACGTCACGGCACAGATGCAATACGACATGTATCATGTTTATACGGTGGACGAACACACCATCCGTGCCATTGATATTCTCAGCCGTATTGAACGTGGTTTGTTGGCCGATGATCACCCGTTGTCCACCGAAGTGATCAACGATGTGCAGTCTCGCCGGGTGCTGTACGTGGCGGTTTTCCTGCACGATATTGCCAAAGGTCGCGGGGGCAACCACGAAGTGGTGGGGGCCGAAATTGCCAAAAAACTGTGTCCGCGCTTTGGCCTGAATGAATGGGAAAGCGAAACCGTTGAATGGTTGGTGTTGAACCATTTGAACATGAACCGCACGGCGTATAAACGTGATTTGTCTGATCCGCAAACRGCCAAAGATTTTATGGAATTGGTGCAATCGCCAGAACGTTTGCGGTTGTTGCTGATCTTGACCGTTGCCGATACCCGCGCCGTTGGCCCCAATGTATGGAACGGTTGGAAAGCGTCATTATTGCGCGAATTGTATTACAGCACCCAAGAAATTATGTCGGGGGCGCTGCCCATGAACCGTCGTGACGCGCGTGCTGAAATTGTCCGCGAAGGCCTACGCGAACGCCTTGCCGAAAAGGACAAGGGGTGCTCGATCGAAGACATTGATTGGTTCATCGAAATCGGCCATGCGAATTATTTTTTGGCCTTTGATGTGGATGCTTTGGCGCGTCACGCAGAAATTGTGTGCAAGGCCAAGGACGAGTCCGCGCCGCTGTATATCGAAACCCGTGCGGCTGAAAATATGGATGTCACCGAAGTCCTGATCCACGCCATCGATCACCCCGGTTTGTTTTCGTGCATCACCGGGGCCATGGCGTTGTCGGGGGCCAATATTGTGGACGCTAAAATCACCACGTTGAGCAACGGCACGGCGTTGGATACGTTCTGGATTCAAGACGTTGAAGGCCACGCGTTCACCGGCAAAGAACGCTTGATGCGTCTAAAAACCCGTATCGAAGACGCCATCGCCGGACGACTGCGCCCGAAACTTGAATTGGAAAACGAACGCTCCCGGCGGCTGGTCTCGCGCACCGAAGTCTTCGAAGTGCCGCCTCGGGTGCTGGTCAACAACAAAGCCTCAAGATCGGCAACAGTGATCGAAGTCAATGGTCGCAACCGCCAAGGCTTGTTATACGACATTACCCACGCGCTTGGCCAAACCGGAGCCCAAATCATCTCCGCCCACATCTCGACCTACGGCGAACGCGTCGTTGACGTTTTTTATGTCAAAGACATTTTCGGCCTAAAAATCGACCAAGAGGGCAAGATTAGAAGTTTGCGAAAGGCTGTGTTGACGGCGATTGGCGACGCCCGCGGGGAACCTTTGGAAAAGGCCTGAAACATCCTCTGGTCGNMAAAAGCAGACTCTGCATGGGGGCCGCGTTCTTGCCGTCCAAAAATGAGGAGACCGTGACATGACCATTGAATTAAACYATACGATCATACCGGCGCACGACAAAGAAGAGTCGGCCCGCTTTTATGAGCACATGTTYGGCTTTGTCTATGAAGAGCCCTTGGGCCCGTTTGCCCCAATACGCATTCCGAACCAGTCGCTGACGCTGGATTTTGTCGACCAGAAATCATTCGAATCTGGGCACTACGCCTTTAAAGTCAGCGAGGCCGAATTCGATGAAATCTTTGGCCGTATTAAAGACCAAGGCCTGATCTACGGCAGCGGCCCCGGAACCTCGGAGGACATGGAGATTAATCACTGGAACGAAGGCCGAGGAGTCTACTTCCGCGACCCAAGCGGTCACCTCCTAGAGCTYYTRACCMAAGACTRTACGTGAGGGATGGTGGCTAGGGTTAGAAGTGAAATCAGGTCGCCTATTTTGTCATGACCGGACTTGATCCGGTCATCCACGACTTTGCCTTCGCTTCCAAGACCTGAAGTCATGGATACGCGGGTCAAGCCCGCGCATGACGAATGTTTGTAATATATTTAAGGATGATTGCAATGTATGATGGTTAAATAACTATATAATTCGCGAGGTGATTCATGAGTAAGTTAGTAAGTTCTATAATAGCAATTATTGGGTTTGGTTTTTGTGTGTGGTTGTTCTGGTTATTTGTCCAGAATATTCAGGAAGCGGATGCGAATATAATAGCGGGTCTTATTGGTTTGCTGGGAATGTTGGGTGCAACATTAATGACTCATGTTCAGACGAAAAAAAGGGAAATTAATTCACGGCATTTTATGGAGAAACGGGAGGGTTACATGCTTATGATTGACCTCCTTTTTAATTTGATTGAATTCAAAAAAAATGACGAGAAGATATCTGAAGAGCATCTTATCAAGAAAATTATAGAGTTTAAAAAAGCACTGCTTATTTGGGGAGGGCAAGGAATCATTCATAGCTGGAAGCTTAGTGGGCTTGATCTTAATAGCGGAAGATAAGCATTTGGCACTTGAAAAATAGAATGTGTTAAGTGTTTTATTGGTCTTACTTTCGTCATCACCGGGCTTGCCCCGGTGATCCACGACTTTCCTTTTTGGAGTTTTTGAGCATGGCTGGGGGTTGGGTTTATTTTATGACCAATCGGCCTGATGGTACGTTGTATGTTGGTGTGACGTCTGATTTGGCGCGTAGAGTTCAGGAACACCGAGAGGGAAATGTTGAGGGCTTTACAAAAAAGCACGCTCTTAAGACTTTAGTTTATACGGAATTTCATGATGATATTCGCGCGGCCTTACAACGTGAAAAAAATATTAAACATTGGTCACGAGCATGGAAAGCTCGCCTTATTCATAAAGACAATCCAGATTGGTTGGACTTGTACGATCAGCTTATTTGACCGGGCTTTAAGTCGTGGATACGCGGGTCAAGCCCGCGCATGACGGTATTTATTTAACATTGGCTCTTTTTTTGTTTGTAGCTGACAAGTCAGCTAAAGAGCGCGCTTTGCGCGGGGCCTGGGCGGC
Organism: Rhodospirillaceae bacterium; assembly: GCA_002732845.1. Classification (GTDB taxonomy): domain Bacteria; phylum Pseudomonadota; class Alphaproteobacteria; order Rhodospirillales; family Magnetovibrionaceae; genus JANLGW01. Next base: position 25,427 of record NVSZ01000010.1, on the reverse strand, counting down.
CCTTGTCCTGGCCTTTGGCCACTCCTCCTGACTGTGTGAGGATGGGATGGTTTATGCTGTGGCCCTTAATAAGCCTCTTTAACCTTTTGATTTTCCCCAACAACCGTATACTGAGCCCAACGTAAATATTTGGAAGTTTGTTCTGGTGCTTATGCGGTCGATTGCCACGGTGGGGAGTATGACGTTGATTTCGCGGATCTTAGGGTTCGTGCGCGATGTTGCGGTCGCTTCGGTTTTGGGCGCTGGGTGGATGGCCGATGTGTTTTTTGTGGCGTTTAAATTGCCCAATTTGTTCCGCCGTTTGTTTGCCGAAGGGGCCTTTAACCTAGCCTTTATTCCGATTTTTGCGGGCAAGCTGGAACTGGAAAACGAAAGCAACCCCCGCGTTTTTGCGGCCCAAGCACAAAGCGGATTGTTGCTGGTTTTGTTGTTGTTTACGGTGGCGATGGAATTGGCCATGCCGTGGGTGGTTGCGGTTATTGCGCCGGGTTTTGTGGATGAGCCTGAAAAATATAATCTTGCGGTTGAACTGGTGCGCATCACCTTTCCGTACCTGATTTTTATTTCCATGGTGGCGTTGCTGGCGGGCATATTGAACTCGCTGGGTAAGTTTTGGGCGGCGGCGGCGTCYCCGRTCCTGCTTAATATTTGTCTGATTTTTGCCGTRTTTGGCCTGACGCCTTTGYTGGAAAGTCCGGCYCAYGCGTTGAGYTGGGGCGTCGCCGGAGCCGGAGCCGTRCAAYTGATTTGGATGATGGTTCACGCCAAGCGYGCAGGYTGGTTGCCACCCTTGGTGCGACCACGTTTGACGGATGATGTAAAACGACTGTTAAAACGCATTGTCCCGGTGGCYTTTGGCGCGGGCATTTATCAAATCAGCTTGCTRATCGATACCATCATTGCCTCGCTTTTGGCCTCCGGCTCRATTTCATATTTGTTTTATGCGGATCGTTTGGTGCAATTGCCGTTGGGTGTTGTCGGCATCGCGGTGGGCACGGCGTTGTTGCCGATGTTGTCGCGCCAGATTAAGGCGGGCAACGTTGCGGCGGCTTTGGATAGCCAAAATCGTGCCTTGGAATTTGCCCTGTTGCTGACCTTGCCCGCCGCCGTGGCRTTGATGGTTTTGCCCGATACCTTAATCGGSGCGTTGTTTGAACGCGGCGCATTTACGGCCGAGGCCACCCATAAAACGGCGCTGGCGTTGATGGTTTTTGCCTCTGGCCTGCCCGCGTTTGTTTTGGTSAARGCCTTGGCGCCGGGATATTTTGCCCGYGAAGACATGTCGACGCCGATTAAAATTGGCACCATTTGTGTGGCGTTGAACGTCGCGATTGCGGTGGCATTGATGGAACCGCTGGCCCATGTCGGTTTGGCGGTGGCGACGGTGGTGAGCCAATGGCTGAACGCGATTTTGCTGGCGGTATTTTTGATCCGCCGAGGTCATTTTCAGTTTGATCAGCGCTTTAAAAAACGCCTGCCACGGATGATCGTTGCCAGCATGTTTATGGGCGTTGCTGTGATGGTTCTGCAAAACCTGTTGGTCGATCAAATTCATGGGGTCTTGTTTGAAAAAGTTGTCGCGTTGATCCTAATCGTGGGCGGTGGTGTTCTGGCTTACGGTGTTTTTGTGCTGATTTTTGGCGTGTCTTCGCTGCGTGAAATCAAAGCCGCAATGCGAAAATCTTGACCCTTTAGCCCTAAACGTCCATAACCCTGTCAGCTATTTTTTAACCATCCGGTCCACACGGAAGGGACTTTTTCATGGGACGTATTTTTTCGGGCATTCAGCCCACGGGCAATCTTCATCTGGGCAATTATTTAGGTGCGGTGCGCAATTGGGTGAACCTGCAAAACGATTTTGAATGTTTGTTTTGTGTGGTTGATATGCACGCGATTACGGTGTTTCAAGACCCCCAAGAATTACGCAACAGCACCCGTGAAGTCGCCGCCGCGATGTTGGCGTCGGGCGTTGATCCGAAAAAACACATTATCTTTAACCAAAGCCAAGTCCCCGGCCATGCAGAACTGGCGTGGATTTTTAACTGTGTCGCGCGCATGGGCTGGCTCAATCGCATGACCCAGTTCAAAGAAAAAGCCGGCAAGCATAAGGAAAATGCCTCGGTTGGATTGTATGCGTATCCGAACCTGATGGCGGCCGATATCTTGTTGTATAAAGCCACCCACGTTCCGGTCGGCGAAGACCAAAAGCAACACTTGGAATTGGCCCGCGACATTGCCGCAAAGTTTAACAACGATTTTGGCGTGCCTGATTTCTTTCCCCTGCCGGAACCGCAAATATTTGGCACCGCAACCCGGGTGATGAGCCTGAAAGACGGCACCAAAAAGATGTCGAAATCTGATCCATCGGCCTTATCGCGCATTAATATGACCGATGATGCCGATACCATCGTCAAAAAAATCCGCAAAGCCAAATCAGACGCAGACGTTTTGCCCGAAACCAAAGACGGATTAGAAGGCCGCCCCGAAGCCAAAAACCTGTTGGGCATTTATGCGGCGTTGGCGGACGTGACCTTGGACGACGTCTGCACACAATTTGCGGGCGAAGGCTTTGGCAGCTTTAAAAAAGCGCTGGCCGAAGTCGCGGTCGATAAACTCGGCCCCATCCAAAACGAAATGCGTCGTTTGGTGGCCGATCCCACCAGTGTAGACGCGGTGCTCAGAGACGGAGCCGAACGCGCGCGCGCCATGGCCGCACCCATTTTGGCCGAAATTAAGGATACGGTTGGGTTTTTGAAGGCTTGAAATTATCGCCGATCATCCCCATATTCTGATTAACGGAAATTCACTTAAAGGACTTAACGAATGTTTATTCAGACTGAAGCGACGCCTAATCCGGCGACTTTGAAATTTTTACCGGGCACCGATGTTATGGGTGCCAACGGGACAGCGAATTTTGTCGATGCGGCTTCGGCTTCCGGCTCGCCCTTGGCTTTGCGTTTGTTTGAAATCGATGGCGTCGATGGAATTTTTTTGGGCGGTGATTTTGTCACGGTGACCAAAGACGAAGACACGGCTTGGGAAGTTGTTAAACCCCGCGTTTTGGCGGCGGTTATGGATCACTTTACCAAAGGTGAAGCGGTGATAACCGAAGCGGCTCAGGCTGAATCAAGTGAAGACGATTCCGATGTTGTTGTCAAAATCAAAGAATTGTTAGACACACGGGTGCGTCCGGCTGTGGCTCAAGACGGTGGCGATATTATTTTCCGTTCGTTCGAGGACGGTATTTTGTATCTGAGCATGCAAGGGGCGTGTTCGGGTTGTCCAAGTTCAACGGCAACGTTGAAAAATGGTATCGAAAACATGATGCGTCATTATGTCCCCGAAGTTTTAGAAGTTCGCGCAGCATCTTAAGTGCCTTTGCGCGTTAAGCACCCTTAAACAGGTCCGCGAATCGACGAAAATTGTAAATTTTTAAACCGCTCTTTCGGATTTTTCGAAAGGGCGGTTTGATTTTTTGCATTTTTTTGCAATGCCCTCAAAGACTTGTAGATTGTGGAAAAAAGATGCTGGAAAAAGATAAGAATATCCTTTAAAAACTTTCCCAGTGCAAAATGATATTGCGATGGCAATGCGTCAAAAATGTGATAAAAACACTAAATATAGAAATTGTTAATGTTTTTGTACCACATTATGATCGAGACTAAGACCGTGGTCTGAACCCGGCATCTCCTTCGACCTAAGGCTGTGGCCTAGGTTTTTTAGCCTTGGACATAGGCTTAGAAAAATAGCTTTGAAGACAAGCACCTCTACGAATTTATTGAGTGAGAACGACAAACGACATGAAAATGTTTCACGGGGTTTCTTTTATAATCGCCTGCTCCATGGCGGTTATCTTGATTAACATGGGGCTTTTGTTGCCCGCCCGCACGGGCGTGTCTGTGGCCAACGCCAGCTTCCCCTTGCCCGCCTTTGTCAGCGCGTCTGTCCCTGCCAAAAGTGGACAAGACGGTACGCGCTTAGCCATTGATTTGGAACCCGCCTCTGGTCCGGACGCGGACCTTAAACTGTACGCGTCTTTAAATTATGATTTGGATGCTGTGCGCGAAGGCCGTGGCGATGTTCCGCGCATTACACTGGCCAGCTTGCCTTCTGATTTATGGCGCGAACGCGAAACCAGCAAACGTAAGGCGCTGTTTTTGAAAAGCGTGTTGCCTTTGGTGTTGCAAGTGAATGAGCAAATTACACAAGATCGCAAACGTCTGAAGAATTTAGCAACCGCACAAAAACAAGGCCCGCTTCAAGCTCTTGATCGTTTGTGGTTGGCGGTGATGGCGGAACGCTATGGCACAAAACGTGGTGATATTAATGCGGTTTTGAATCGTCACGATGTGGTGCCGCCTTCTTTGGCTTTGGCTCAGGCGGCAACGGAAAGTGCGTGGGGGTCATCCAGATTTGTCCGCGAAGGCAATGCGATGTTTGGCCAATGGACCTTTTCACCCCAGCATCCAGGAATCGTTCCGGCGGGGCGCGATGAGGGAAAAACTCACCGGATTCGGGCGTTTGCGTCTTTGTATGACTCCCTCGACAGCTATGTCACGAATTTAAACAAACACCGGGCCTATAAAGAATTTCGCGAAATGCGCTCGGCCATGCGGCGTCAGGGCCAACCCTTAGATGGCTTGCGTTTAGCCGGGACCCTGCATCGTTATTCCGAACGCGGTGCGGATTATGTCAACGAATTGCGGGCGATTATTTTCAGCAATGATCTTAGGTTGGTGGATGGGGCAAGGCTTAGTCCCAACGCAACCGTTGAACCCCTTATCTAAGCTTTGTCCTATGTCCTTTAAATGCTTTAGCTTTTGGACATAGGGAATTTTAAAAGCGCCACCGTGCCCTTATCTTTGGGACAATACAGTTCAAAATCACACTCGAGCTTTTGCGCATTTTCGGTGATCACTTTCATACCGATGCCCCAGCCCTTATATTTTGTGGAATCTGATGATGTGGTGACTTGTTCACCGCGGCGCAACGCCATCAAAACATCAGACGGGATGCCCTTTCCGGTGTCTTGAACCACCAAAATTAGGGCATTTGATTGTAGATCGACTTCCCCATTGACCTTCACCGAGCCGCCCCTGGGCGTGAATTTGAGGGCGTTGCTGATCATGTTGTTGAGCATTTGCGTCAGCAGCACTGGGTCGGTTCGTAAAATTGGGAAATTATCGCTGATTTTTAGGTCTAAGCTGACCCCTTTATTTTTAGCTTCTTCTTGAAATTGTGCCACGATGTTTTTGCCAAATTCGTGAAAATCGACGTCCTCAATGCGGACAATATCGGCTGAGGCGTTGTCTTCTTCAAGCACGCGATCGCAAATACTAGACAAGCTGAGGGCGGATTCATGTACAATTTCAGCCCAATTTCGCATTTGTTGCAGGGTTACATTTTTGCGGGAATGGTCGCTCATCACTTGGGTAAATCCAATGATCGCGGTCAAAGGATTTTTGATTTCATGGGCAAGTTTTGAAACGGCGGAAACAGATTTTTTTTCGGTCAACGGACACTCCCTCCCGAACGGCATAACATTTTGAGACTTTAAGCTTAATACTTTTGAGGTCACAAACCAATGTTAAAGCGAGCTTACTTGACGTAAAAAAGTTTACCCAACCAGCGAAAGCGGCCTTCGCCCGATGGCCCGGTCGGCAAGGTGCAGTTCAGGCGGGTGCGGCCTTGGGGCAGTGGCTTTTTCATGCGGACTTCGATGCGCGGGCCTAAGTGTTCCACGGTGAGTTTGCCTTCGTGATTTGAAAAACAGGCAATTTCTTTGATGCGGTTGGTCTCGTTGGTGACGGTGAACCCAATCAGCGGTGGATTGCGGTCAGACGTCACAACGGTATCGGTGGGGTCGAAATCACTGACTTGAATGGGCAACGCGCTGGCGGCGGTTTTCAGGCGGGTGAGATTTCCATAATGTTCATTCATGGCAAAGCGCGGCAATCTATAGACATCATCGCCCAAGCCAAAGGCCCCGGAATGTTGGCCAAAGCCGGCAACAAAACCAGCTTTTTTAGAGGCCTCAATCACATGATTATCGAATTCCCCATAAGGGTACGCAATCAGTTGTGGGACGTGGCCCAGTTCTTTTTTAAACAGGTCATTTGATACGGTTAAATCGACCCCTAAGCGTTCGGCATTGGTGTCGATCATATGCAGGTGCGATGCGGTTTGACTGCCGATGGTGACCAGCGGGTCTCTAGACAGCTCGCGCAACTGGGCCCAGCTCATATAGCGTGAAAATTTACGCTCTATGGGATCGGTGGCAACAAAAATGGTGAACGGCAGACCGGCCTTTTTGAAGCGCGGCCACGCTTCGGTAAAGACCGACAGATAGGCATCATCAATGGTGATGCCGATGGTTTTTTCGGGAAAGCGTTCCCCGGCTTTTAAGCGCCGTACGATTTCGGGAATGGCCAAAACCGTATAATCACCGGATGTGAGTTCTTGGATATGGGCTTCAAATTGTTCAAGGCGCACGTTGGTGGTGGGAAAATCATTTTCGCCAAAGCGGTGATACATGATCACACTGGCACCATCTTCGTCGCCGTCTTGGGCCGCATTTTGGGCCTGAACTGGCGCGGACAGCAAAATACCCATGCTTATGCTCACGCCAATACTCAGCCCAAACAAGGCCGCACGACTGACGTTTAAGCCGATCTTTAAAATACGCTCTTTAAGCATTTTTCCCRCCTAAACCTATAACTCAGCGGCATTGTTGCTATTTTGGGCCATTCTGCAAGTGATATTCATCACACCTAAGGTGCTGTCATGGCTTTGGCTAAGTCTTGGTCASCCAAAACATCAAACTGGCGCGCGTCAAACATTTGATAATGCCACCATTCATTTCGGTAAAAATCCCAMCCYGCSGTGGTCATMARYCCCATYAACAAAAGKCGATTGTATTGGGCTTTGGCCGAAATGTCTGTGTTTCCATGATGACTTTTGGGGGAAAAGGTATCAAAGCCTGTGCCCATGTCCAAGGCTTGCCCTGTCTGTATATCGATCAGGTTTAAATCCACCGCGACCCCGCGCGAATGCGGWGATCCGCGTCGAGGRTCACATAAAAAATCGGGATCGGGTGTGTGGTTCCATAGTTTCCATTGAGATTCTGAGGGACGAAAAGCATCAAAAATGCGCAAATGCCARCCYTGGKYMARGGCCARRTCRCGSGCYRYYRTTAACAACTGTTCGGCTTGGGGACGCAAATAACAGGCGGCGTACTGATAWACAGGCACACCTGTGAAATTATCAGAAGTCGCGTATTTCAAGTCCAGCTGAACATTGTGGTCGGCTTCGGTAATTTTTACCAATTTAGACGGTGACATATGGCATCCTTTCGTTGGACAGAGTATAACGTCAGGATGTTAAGCAAAACTTCAGGCCTTTTAATTTTAGCCATTGATTCTGCCACCAGCGGGTGCTCCGTGTGTGTCAGCAATAAAGATGGTCCGTTGGCCAAGATTGTCAAAGAAATGTCGCGCGGTCAGGCGGAAGTCCTGATTCCTATGGCCGAGGCCGTCTTAAAAGAAGCCAGTGTCACGCCCCAAGATTTAGACGTCATTGCCGTCACCAACGGTCCCGGCGCCTTTACCGGGTTGCGCATTGGCTTGGCGGGCGCGCGGGGTTTGGCCTTGGCCTTGAACATTCCCTGTGTTGGAATCACCACGTTGGAAGTCTTGGCCGCCGCAACGCCACGAAAAGAACGCACGGACAAAGTGATTTTGGCCTGTGTGGAAAGCAAGCGCGCCGATATCTATGTGCAGACCTTTGCGGCTGATTTAAGCCCCTTGAGCGAACCTTTGGCCTTGGCTGGCCCGGCTTTGTTTGAATTTTGCAAAGATATTGGGGGCTTGTTATTGGTGGGCGATGCGGCCGGACGGGCTCATGAGATGTTGGCCGGACGTGCAGCAGATATTGTGTTGAGCTCGGCATCTCCGCTGCCCGATCCCGTGCTGATTGCCCAATTGGCCCAGAGATGTATTGATCAAGGACGTCTTGACAGAACCGCAACGCCTGAACCCTTATATTTACGCCCTCCCGATGCAAAATTGCCCAAGGCCCAAGGGCGTGCCCGGGCATGAGGGCTGGGCAAGAGCTGGATATGAACATTGTTGAAGCGGGTCTCAGCTACGCTAATGTCTTGGCCGAACTGCATAAAGAAGGCTTTGATACGCCCTGGTCGGCGGCGGCCTTTGAAAGCTCGCTCGCCTCGCCCGGAATTTTTGCCCTGATCGCCCAAGATAAAAAAGATCAGCCCTCGGGCTTTGTCTTGATCCGGGCGGTTGGTGATGAAGCGGAAATTCTCACCATTCTGACCCGCCCCGCGGCCCGGCGAAGCGGCATTGCTCGAGCTTTGATGTCTAAGGCTTGCGCCGAGGCCATTGAGCGTCACGCCCAAAAAATGTTCTTAGAAGTCGCCATTGATAATCCAAACGCCTGCGGTCTGTATTTAAGTTTGGGATTTAAAGAGGTCGGTCACCGGAAAGGGTATTATGAACGGCCACAAGGTCCACGCGTAGATGCGGTGATTATGGCCTTAGATTTAGCGCCTTAAATTTGTGCGTTAAGTTTTGGGGTCTTTGGTCTTTTGGATGATCATGCGGTGGATGGAATATTCATCGCCATCTGGGTCTAGGCGTTCCATACTGAGGACGGTTTCGCCCACTTCACGAATGCTGCGCGGAGCATTTTCCAAGGGAATTTCGCCCTGCAGATGAACTTCGGCAGTTTCACCCGCGCTCATGCGTTCCAACAACAAGGTGATGCGCACAAAAGTTAATGGACAAACATCGTTGGTAATATCCAAGTAGTAATCGAATTTTTTATCTTTATCAGAATCAGTCATGGCAAATTTGAGTCTTTGTACTTGTAAGAGTCTGTGCTTATCATTTATATAATCGACAAGCATAAAAGGCAAATGTTAGATTTAATGAGAAGACAATGACTGAAAAAATTGATAACGCCGTAGTTCTTGAATTAACCACCGAAATTGTTGCGTCTTATGTCAGCAACAATACCGTTGACGTAGCCGATTTAGCCGGCGTTATTCAAGGCGTCCATAAAACCCTTCAGGGTCTGGGTACACAGGCCTCACAGCCCGATCGCCCCAAGCCTGCCGTGTCGGTCAAAAAATCAATCACCCCGGATTATATTGTTTGCCTAGAAGATGGCAAACAGCTGAAAATGCTTAAACGGCATTTGAAAACAGCCTATGATATGAGCCCGGAAGATTATCGTGAACGTTGGGGTTTACCCGCCGATTACCCAATGGTTGCGCCAAATTACGCCCAGCGCCGTAGTGCTTTGGCGAAGAAAATTGGCCTTGGCACGAAGCGTCGTAAATAAACATGGTTAATTCTCAGCCGTCCAGAATTGAAAAGTTGTGCAAAGACAAGGGCATGAAAATGACCGGTCAACGGCGCACCATTGCGCGCGTGCTCTCGGCCTCAAAAGACCATCCCGATGTCGAAGAATTAATGAAAAGAACGCTTCTTCAAGACCCCAAAATTTCCATTGCAACGGTCTATCGGACCGTGCGTTTGTTCGAAGAAGCGGGTATATTGGAACGGTTGGATTTTGGCGATGGACGAGCGCGTTACGAAGAGGCTTCCGAAGATCATCACGATCATTTGATCGACATTAACTCCGATCAAGTGATTGAATTTCACAATGAAGAAATTGAAGCGTTGCAAGAAAAAATAGCCCATGATTTGGGCTATCGTTTGGTTGGACATAAAATGGAACTTTACGGCGTACCGCTCAATTCAAAAGACACAGGTAAAGGCTAAGCCAAGTGGCGAAAAAGCTACATATTAAAACGTATGGCTGTCAGATGAATGTTTATGATTCTGAACGCATCGCGGAAGTTCTCGCTCCCATTGGGTTTGCTTTGWCCGATACCGCTGATGATGCGGATATGGTGATTTTGAACACCTGTCACATTCGCGAAAAAGCGGCGGAAAAGGTTTACTCTGAACTGGGCCGCTTGCGCAAACTTCAAAACGCCAAAGCGGATTCGGGCGGACGCATGATTTTGGGTGTCACCGGCTGCGTGGCGCAAGCCGAAGGCAGCGAAGTGATCCGGCGCGCGCCCTATGTCGATCTGGTGTTTGGTCCACAAACCTATCACCGCTTGCCCGAAATGGTGGCCCGCGCCGTACGCGGGCAAGGCCAGGTGTTGGAAACTGATTTCCCCGAAGAAAGCAAATTTGACAACCTGCCTCAAAATCGCACGGTCGAAGGTGCCTCGGCGTTTTTAAGCGTGCAAGAAGGCTGTGATAAATTTTGCACCTATTGTGTGGTGCCGTATACGCGGGGCTCTGAATATTCTCGGCCCGTGAGCCAAGTCCTTGACGAAGCCCGCATTTTAGCGGCCAAGGGGGCTAAAGAAATCACCCTGTTGGGGCAAAACGTCAATGCTTATCACGGTGAAGACGACGATGGCCACGAATGGGGCTTGGCCGATTTAATCCGCGCCGTGGCAAAATTGGACGGTGTGGATCGCATTCGTTATGTGACGTCATACCCAGCTGAAATGACCGATGATCTCATTCAGGCCCATGGCGATGTTAAAGAACTGATGCCGTATCTGCATCTGCCAATTCAGGCCGGATCAGACAACGTTCTGAAAGCCATGAACCGCCAACACACAGTAGCTGAGTATAAAATCATCATCGCAAAATTACGCAAAGCGGTCCCCGATATAGCTTTGTCCAGCGACTTTATCGTTGGCTTTCCCGGCGAAACCGACGCCGATTTTGAAGAAACGCTGAAACTGGTTAAAGACATTCAGTTTATTCAAACCTATTCATTTAAGTATTCGGCGCGCCCAGGAACGCCCGCGGCATTGTTGGACACTCAAGACGAATTTCATGTCCCCGAAGCGGTGAAAGCCGAACGTTTGGCCCGCTTGCAGGCGCAATTGAACGCCAACACCTTGAACTTTAATTTGCGCGCGGTGGGCAAGACCTATGCGGTGTTGTTCGACCGCCCCGGCAAAGTCGCCGGTCAATTGGTCGGTCGCGGTCCGTATATGCAGGCGGTGTGGGCGAAAGCCCCCGAACATATGATGCACACCGTGCAAAACGTTCTCGTCACCCAAGCTGGTCCCAACAGCTTGCAAGGTGAATTGATTGATGAATCCCTGAAAGTCTCCGCATGAGTAAAAGAAATAAAGCCAAGGCCCAAAAGTATTCGGAAGTTCTCTCCTTTGCCGAAARTGCTTTGGCGCAAAGTTTATTTGGGGCCCACGCCGCGCATTTGGTGCAGGTGGAACAGGCTCTGGACGTGGTGATTATTGCCCGTGGAGCAGAACTGACCATCAGTTCAAATGATGCCCAAGCCTTAGGCCGGGCAACCCGTGTCCTTGAAGACCTGTATGAGCGCTTGGAAAAAGGCGCAAATGTGGAAACTCAAGAAGTCGCCGCCGCCTTGCGAATGGTCGACAAGCCCGGTGGCACAGCGAAAAACTTAAACATGGAAGTGCGCACCAAAAAACGCGTCATTTCTCCGCGTTCCAGCAATCAAGCGGCCTATCTGAATGCCATTGATAAAAGTGAATTGGTGTTTGGCATTGGCCCGGCGGGGACCGGGAAAACGTATTTGGCAGTGGCCAAGGCTGTTGAACGTTTGATTTGTGGCGACGTGGACCGGATTATCTTGACTCGTCCGGCGGTCGAAGCCGGTGAACAGTTGGGCTTTTTACCGGGCGATTTGAAAGAAAAAATCGATCCTTATTTGCGCCCTTTGTATGATGCTCTTCACGATATGATGCCCGACGAGCAAGTCGCCAAACGGTTGGAAACGGGGACGATTGAAGTGGCACCGCTGGCGTTTATGCGTGGACGTACGTTATCCAATGCGTTTGTGATTTTGGACGAAGCGCAAAATACTACCGCCGTGCAAATGAAGATGTTTTTGACGCGGTTGGGCGAAAATTCGCGCATGGTGGTGACGGGCGATCTCACCCAAGTGGATTTGCCGCGCGGTATTCGCTCTGGCCTGCGCGATGCCCGGGGTATTTTACAAGATACCAAAGGCATAGAGTTTGTGGAATTTGATGCCACCGACGTGGTCCGCCACCGTATTGTGACGCGCATCGTCAAAGCTTATGACAAGGTTGAAAAGCAACGCAAAAGATCTGCACCTTACGAGGATGACAATGGCTGATCAGGATTTAGAGATGGTTTTAGACATCAATGTCGAGGCCGGGGACTGGCCAAGTCAAGTGACGGACACGCGTGCGCTGATCACCCCTATTTTGGAAAAAACCCTGACGTTTGTTGATCTTGCGGACATTAAGGGTGTTGAAATCAGCGTCTTGTTGACCGACGATGCCCATCAGCAGGTTTTAAATGCCCAGTGGCGGGGCTTGGATAAAACCACCAACGTTTTGTCGTTTCCCTCCGGGGAAAGTTCGGGTGAAACAGATGTGGCATTATTTGTGGGTGATATTTCACTGGCTTTTGAAACCGTCTTGAAAGAAGCGCAAACCCAAGGTTTAAGTTTTTCCGATCATCTTAGCCATTTGTTGGTACATGGCTTGTTACACTTATTGGGCTTTGACCATGAAGTTGACGAAGACGCGACCGAGATGGAAACTTTGGAAATTGAAATTCTAAAGACCTTGGGGTTAGCCAACCCTTATGCAGACGAGTCTTAACAGAAAGAGCCCCTCCCCGTGAACGACGACATTCCTTCCTCAAAATCAGACCGCAATGGTCAAAACCAACAAGACAAATCCTTTGTTAAAATGCTGGGGGATTGGTTGCGTGCCCGCAATGGCGAAACGGCGCGGGATGCGCTGGAAGACCTGATCATCGAGCCCGAACACGGGGAAGTCTCGCTGGGTGTGAATGAACGTCAGTTGCTGGGCAATATTTTGGACCTGCAAGGCCAAACCATTGCCGACGTGATGGTGCCGCGTGCCGATATCATTGCCATCAAAACCACCACATCGTTACAAGATTTGGTGAAATTAATTACGTTAGAAGCCCACTCGCGCATCCCTTTGTATAAAGATACCCTGGACGATGCTTTTGCCATGGTTCACGTGAAAGATATTTTAACGTGGTCCGGTGAGGTTTCCCAATTTGATGTTGAATCCATTGCGCGCTCGGTGTTATTTGTGGCCCCTTCAATGCATGTATTGGAATTGCTGTTGGAAATGCGGGCCAAACGCGTACATATGGCGTTTGTCGTGGATGAATACGGTGGTGTAGATGGCTTGGTAACGATTGAAGACTTGGTCGAAGAAATTGTCGGCGAAATCGAAGACGAATTTGATTCAGACGAAAAACCTGAAATTCAGCAAAGTTCAGACGGTTCATGGATCGCGGGGGCTCGAACGCCGATCGAAGACATGGCGGTGGTTTTAGGGGCCGATTATTTTGATGCTGAAGAACTCGAAGACATCGATACCCTTGGCGGCCTTGTGGTGGCGATTGCTGGTCGCGTGCCGACCAGAGGCGAACTGTTAAGTCATGATTCAGGTCTGGAATTTGAAGTTCTGGACGCCGACCCCCGCCGGGTCAAACGCTTGCGGGTTCGGATTGTGGCGGCGCCTGAATCCGTGGACCCGGTTTCAAAATCTTAATGTCCGCAGCCCACAAATTGAAAACCTTAAAAAGCCGTATGGACTCGTTGCCGAAGGGTCGCGCCCGCGGCTTGGCCTTTATCTTGGGCTTTTTAGCGGCTTTTGCGATGCCGCCGCTGTATCAAATTTATCTTTTGATCCCTGCATTTAGCGGCCTGTTGTGGCTGGTGATGGCGACCCCCACAAGGTGGCAGGCCTTTGTTGTGGGGTGGTGGTTTGGCGCGGGCTTTTTTGCCGCTGGATTGTATTGGGTGTCGTTTGCCTTGTTGGTGGATGCAGCAAAGTTTGGCTGGTTAATTCCCATCGCTATTTTTGGTTTTGCCTTTGGTTTTGGCCTGTACAGTGCTTTTACCGCGTGGTTGGTGCGGGCGATGCCGGGGGGAAATCTTGTCGGTAAAGCTTTGCTTCTGGCGTCCAGCTGGACTTTTTTTGAATGGATGCGTGGCTGGTTTTTGACGGGGTTTCCGTGGAATCCCTTGGGCAGTGTGTGGGCTTTTTCAGAACCGCTTTTACAAGGCGCTTCGGTGGTGGGTGTTTTGGGGCTCAGCCTGTTGGCGGCGCTCGGGGCGACGTTGCCGGGGGCATTGTTAGAACCGGGACGGTCTGGACGGCTGGCTAAGGCTTTAAACGTTGCTGTGTTATGTTTGATTGTGATCGTGTGGGGCTTCGGCCAGCAAAGATTAGGGGAAGCCAGCCAAGAAATCGTTCCAGACGTCAGATTGCGGCTCGTGCAACCCAATATTTTACAGACCAACAAGTGGAAGCCCGCATTGCGTGAAAATCACATGTTATCACAGTTAAGTATGGGTGCCGCTCCTCAACGAAAAAGTGAAAGGCCGCCGACTCACGTGATATGGGCCGAAACATCCGCACCCTTTTTCCTGTCTGGGCATAAACCTTGGCTGGACTTGGTCGGAAAAATGACCCCAAAGGGTGGTTTAACGATTTTGGGGGCCCCCAATATCACAAGCACAGGCACGCCCTCCCAAGGTACGCTTCAGGTCACGAACTCGATACTTGCCATAGATGACGCGGGCAAAATTACCGCCCAATATGATAAATTTCATCTGGTGCCTTTTGGTGAATATGTGCCCTTAAAAAAATGGTTGCCTTTGGAAAAAATCACCCAAGGTGCGGGCTCTTTTTTGCCCGGCCCCGGGCTTCGTACGTTGAATTTAAAAGGCCTGCCCCCGGTCAGTCCGCTGATCTGCTACGAAATTATATTTTCTGGTGAAGTCGTTGAAGAAGGAGGAAATCCACAATGGATACTGAATTTGACCAACGATGCTTGGTACGGAAAAACCGCAGGACCCTATCAACATTTCGTGAGCACACGGTTGCGCGCCGTCGAGCAAGGCCTTCCCGTTGTGCGGGTTGCCGGAACCGGCCTGTCGGGGATTATTGATGGCTATGGCCGGGTGACCGCACGGCTCGCTTTGGGGGAACAAAACACAGTGGATGGAGATTTGCCAAAACCTGTTCCYGGAAAGACAATTTTCGCAAAATACGAGAATAGGACACCCCTTATTTTGATTTTTCTGGTGGGCCTGATGAGCTTCTTTATGGGCGGACCGAACGGGCAATGTCAGCGAACCAAAAAAGCATAAAGGGGCATGTCTGAGACCTTGACGGACACACGTTAGGGGCGTACAAATAGGGCGATCGAATAAACCATATAAATTCTTGGCTAAACGCATACAGATCAAAAGTTTCCTTGAAAATAGGCGCTTGCATACATACGTAAAAATAGTGAATATGCTCAGTATGACACGTTTGGACTAGAAAATTGCAACGATTAATACCATAATACCCCAAGACATCATTTTATGATGATGTTGCAATGACAAAAAGCATACGTTAGACGAGGGCTACAACCCATACCCAAGTCTACAAAACACGCAGCAACTGCGAAAAAAGGATATTTGACTCATGCCTGCAAAATCCACTGCAAAAAGATCTGAACAGCACCCAATGCTTGGTACCCCCCGTCCTGTTGATGTTCATGTTGGCGCCCGTTTGCGTCAGCGTCGGACTCTTCTGGGAATGAGCCAAGAAAAACTTGGAGAAGCTGTTGAATTGACCTTTCAGCAAATTCAAAAATACGAACGCGGTGCAAACCGCATTGGCGCGTCTCGCTTGTACCAATTGGGCCAAGTKTTGGACGTCTCTGTCAGCTATTTCTTCGAAGAAATGCCCGGTGAAGTGCAAAAAACACGTGGTGATTATGCGGCTCCGGAAAACAGTGAAAAGCTTGAAAGCGTACAAACCAGCGATCCTATGGCGCGCCGGGAAACCTTGGAATTGGTCCGGGCTTATTACCGTATCGAAGATCCAAAGGTACGCAAGCGTATCTTTGAATTGACCAAATCCATTGCACACGCAACGGAAGGCGCTGAATAATTCTGAGTAGTTTGGTTGGTTTTTGTAAAAACTATTGACCAAGCTTGCAAAAATTGTCAAAAGTGCGGGTGTCGAACGGTAACGTTTGGTGCCCGCATTTTTTTTGTGGGTTTTTAAAGACGAATTGTGGATGGATTTGGACTACTTGCCACCACGTTAAAAAAGGCTAAGTGGGTGCGCATTGGTTAAAAGGCCTTCACACCCCGGGTCCATTGGATCAACTTATCTGAACGGGGAATAAAACCGTGTCAAAAAACGATTATCTTTTTACATCTGAATCCGTATCCGAAGGCCACCCAGACAAGGTCTGTGACCGCATTTCCGATGCCGTTGTCGATATCTTTCTGGCCGCCGATCCCGAAGCTCGGGTGGCTTGCGAAACCCTGACCACCACCAACCGCATTGTGCTGGCGGGTGAAGTTCGCGGACCGGCTCCGTTGGTGAATGCCGATGGTACCGTGGATAAAGACCGCATTGAACAAGCCGCTCGTGAATGTGTGAAAGACATTGGTTACGAACAAGACGGTTTTCATTGGAAGCATGCCGAGGTCGAAATTCATTTGCATGCCCAATCTGTTGATATCGCCCAGGGCGTAGATGCCGGAACCGGTGTAGACACCGAAGAAGGCGCCGGCGACCAAGGCATCATGTTTGGTTATGCCTGCACGGAGACCAAAGTTTTGATGCCGGCACCGATTTTCTTGTCCCATGAAATTTTGCGCTCCATGGCAGACGCCCGTCATTCCGGCGTGGATGTTGGCTTGGGTCCAGATTCAAAAAGTCAGGTAACTTTGCAGTACATCAATGGCAAGCCCATTCGGGCAACTTCGGTGGTTGTTTCCACGCAGCACAATGAAGAGCTGTCTCGCGAAGACGTGGCGGCGCTTGTCCTGCCGCACATTGAACATGTGTTGCCGGACGGTTGGATGCCATCGCAAGAAGAAATCTACATCAATCCCACCGGAAAATTCGTCATTGGCGGACCGGATGGCGATGCGGGCCTGACGGGCCGTAAAATTATTGTCGATACCTACGGCGGTGCGGCCCCTCACGGTGGCGGTGCTTTTTCGGGTAAAGACCCCACTAAGGTTGATCGTTCTGCTGCTTACATTTCTCGTTATATGGCGAAAAACGTTGTGGCTTCGGGTGTTGCTGATAAATGTACCATCCAATTGGCGTATGCGATTGGCGTCTCAAAACCGCTTTCTGTGTATGTGGACACCCACGGTACCGGCCAAGTGGACGAAGATAAATTGGCTGAAGTTCTGCAAAGCCTTGTTGATCTTTCGCCAAAGGGCATTCGCACCCATTTGGAATTGAATCGTCCGATTTATGCGCGCACCGCTGCCTATGGTCACTTTGGGCGCACACCAGATTCAGACGGCGGGTTCTCTTGGGAAAAAACCGACATTGCGGATAAAATCAAGGCTGCTGTTTAAGCGGACTTGATTTGATGAAGTCTTCCAAAGACAGCATTGGTCCGGGTTACCTGCGTTCTTTCGGGCGGCGGCAAAGCAAAAAGCTGAGCCCCGCCCGCGAACGTTTGATGGACACCCTTTTGCCTAAAATTGCGGTCAAAATCAATACGCCGATCCGCGATCAATTTCCATCAAATATTCGTGAATTGTGGTTGGAAATCGGCTTTGGCGGGGGGGAGCATCTGTCCACCCAAGCCAGCCAAAACCCAGATATCGGCATCGTAGGGTGCGAGCCTTTTATCGATGGGGTGGCAAAACTGTTGGCCCAAGTCGATGGGGCGAATTTGCAAAACGTGCGCATTCACGGCGACGATGCCAGACAAACCTTTTCCTGTATTGGTGAAGGCGATTTGGACCGGGTGTTTGTTTTGTTTCCCGATCCGTGGCGAAAATCACGTCATCACAAACGCCGTTTTATCCAAACGCAAGTGTTGGATCAATTTTCTAAGATGTTGAAAGACGGCGGCGAATTCCGCTTTGCATCTGATCACATGGATTATGTGCGCTGGACCTTGGCACACGTGATGCGTCACCCCGATTTTGAATGGCTGGCCGAAAGCCCTGACGATTGGCGGGTGCCACCCGAAGACTGGGTGCGCACGCGATATGAAGAAAAAGCCTTAGGCAAAGGGGATGCGTGTGTTTACCTGCGTTTTCGCCGCAAAGTCCGCGTATAAACGGGCATAATAAGTCCTTGCACAGGGCAGGCCTTAGGTGTAAAACGGCTCTCAGTTAAGTTAAAGTCTCAGTTCGACAGGATCGAATATGGGGGTGGGTCTCAAAAGAGCCCCGCCTTTTTTGTTACCTRTTGGGATCTGGGAAAATTGAGGACGCTGATAAATCATGAGTTTGGCCAAACATATCGAAAGCCTGATCACCCCAACCATCGAAGATTTGGGGTTTGACGTGGTGCGCGTGATGGTCAAGGGTAATCAAGAGCCATTGTTGCAAATCATGGCGGAACGCTCAGATGGCACCGGATTTGATGTTGAAGATTGTGCGACGGTGAGCCGCGCGATTTCGGTCATTTTGGATGTCGAAGACCCCATTGAAAACGAATTCACATTGGAAGTAAGCTCTCCGGGTATTGATCGCCCGTTGACGCAGCTTAAACATTATGAAGCCTGGGCCGGGTTTGATGCTAAAATCGAACTCTCCACGGGCTTGGAAGACGGACGTAAACGTTTTTCMGGGCACCTTTTGGGCCTTGGCGATAACGATACCGTTTTAATTGAACTAGAAGATGGCGAGACGTATGCCTTGCCTTTTGATGACGTACATCGTGCACAATTGTTGCTGACCGACGAATTGATCGCGGCGGTAACGCAGGAGCCTAATACATGAGTAATTCATTTCAAACCACTGGCGTACATGTACGTCCYGAACTTCTTTCCGTTGCCGATACGGTTGCCCGYGATAAAGGCATCAATCGTGACGAAGTYTTGGAAGCTATGGAAGAAGCTATCCARCGCGCGGGWCGTTCAAARTAYGGACARGAACATGA
This sequence comes from Rhodospirillaceae bacterium, assembly GCA_002732845.1. Taxonomy (GTDB): domain Bacteria; phylum Pseudomonadota; class Alphaproteobacteria; order Rhodospirillales; family Magnetovibrionaceae; genus JANLGW01. Next base: position 6,436 of record NVSZ01000010.1, on the reverse strand, counting down.
CATTCGGGCGCACATCGATCGYAACACCGGTGAAATTTCRCTGGCGCGKTACATGGAAGTGGTKGTYGYCGAAGAACWYSWWRMYKATYWWMSKCAAATCACCCTAAAGCGGGCGCAACGCAAAAATAAAGAAGCCCAGCTGGGTGAATTTATTGTTGATCCGTTGCCCCCCATCGRTTTCGGCCGCATTGCCGCGCAGACCGCCAAGCAGGTTATTGTACAAAAAGTGCGCGACGCAGAACGTAAACGTCAGTTCGCAGAATTCAAAGATCGCATCGGCGAAGTCATCAACGGCACCGTCAAGCGCATCGAATATGGCAATGTGATTGTGGACTTGGGCCGGGGTGAAGCTTTGTTGCGCCGTGATGAAACCATTCCCCGCGAACATTTCAACACGGGTGATCGTGTTCGGGCTTTGATTTTGGATGTTCGCGAAGAATCCCGCGGTCCACAAATCTTCTTGTCCAGAACCCATCCTGACTTTATGTCCAAATTGTTNGTTCAAGAAGTTCCTGAAATTTATGACGGCATCATTGAAATCATGGCGGCTGCCCGTGATCCTGGCTCACGGGCTAAAATTGCCGTGATCAGTCACGACAGTTCGATTGACCCGGTTGGTCCATGTATTGGCATGCGCGGCTCTCGTGTTCAGGCGGTGGTCGGCGAACTTCAGGGCGAAAAAATTGACATCATTCAATACTCCACCGACCAAGCCACGTTCATCGTGAACGCATTGGCCCCGGCCGAAGTGATGAAGGTGATTTTAGACGAAGAAAAAAGCATCATCGAAGTTGTGGTACCGGATGATCAGTTGTCTTTGGCGATTGGACGTCGTGGTCAAAACGTTCGTTTGGCCTCACAGTTGTCGGGCTGGAACATCGATATTTTGACCGAAGCGGAAGAATCCGAACGTCGCCAACAAGATTTCGTCACGCGCACCAACATGTTTGTCGAAGCGTTGGACGTTGACGATGTGATCGCGCATTTGTTGGTCACCGAAGGTTTCACCACCGTCGAAGAAGTTGCGTTTGTTCCGGTTGAAGAACTGGCCACCATCGAAGGCTTTGACGAAGACGTCGGCGCAGAATTGCGGGAACGTGCACGCGGGTACTTGGAAAGCCGTGAAGACATCCTCAACGAAAAACGTAAAAAACTCAAGGTTCAAGACGACATGCTAGAAGTCGAAGGCTTGGCTTTGGAAATGGTCGTGGCTTTGGGCGAGCAAGGCATTAAAGAACGCGATGATTTGGCCGATTTGGCGGGTGATGAATTGGTTGAAATGTTGCCTGCGTTTAAGCTTCCCATGGAAGAAGCAAACGCTATTATTATGGCCGCACGTGCGCATTGGTTTGAAGATGAAGATGCAGATGAGAGCGAAAAAACAAGTGAAGAAACCCCTGCTGAAGAAGGCCCCAAATAAGGCCAACGGAACAGGGTAAGGCATATGGCAGAACGTAAATGTATCGCCTCTAACGAGGTTCAATATAAAGAAGACATGTTGCGATTTGTCGTGGGTCCAGATGCAAACGTGGTGTTTGACGCCAAAGGTAATCTCCCCGGACGGGGATTATGGTTGAGCGCACGGCAGGATATGCTAGAAATTGCCACGGCGAAAAATAAATTCGCCAAGGCGGCTCGGGCGAAAGTTCGGGTACCAGACAATTTGGCGGACGAAGTGGTCCGTCAGTTGCGCGCAGGWTGCTTAAGCCGGGTTGGTTTGGCRCGGCGYGCCGGGGTATTRACGCAGGGCTATGAAAAAGTCCGCGCGGCCTTGAAAAAYAACCCAAACGGGGTGTTGCTCCAAGCGAGCGACGGATCCTCGGATGGACGAGAAAAAATTACGCGTTTAGCCCCCGACGTTTCGGTGGTCGCGCTTTTTACGGCCGAAGAACTTGGCCACGCCATTGGCCGCGATAATGCGGTGCATGCCCTGATCGGGGCAGGCAAAATGGCAAAAGCATTTTTAGGTGATGCCCGCAAGTTGGCGGGAGTCACGAACCAACCGTTGAATGGCATGTTGCCGGATGCGAGCGGACAGATTGAGTAAGGCAAAGAGCGAAAAGATATGAGTGATACCAAAGACACAGATAAAAAGCCGTTGCGCCTAAAACGCCCCGGTACGCTTGAGCTGAACAAAACTGTTGATGCCGGAACGGTCAAGCAGAGCTTTTCCCATGGCCGCTCTAAACTGGTCGTGGTCGAAAAGAAGWAAAAGCGGAACTTCGCACAGAACTCCAGCGGCAAAATGGCGCAAGTCAGCACGACTGAAAAATCAGATAAAGCTTTTAAAGTTGAAACGCCTGTCTTTTCGCCGAAGGATGACAAACTGACCGACAGCGAACGTCAAGTCCGGGCTAAGGTTTTGGAAGAAGCTAAAATCCGCAAAGTCGAAGACGATAAAGTCGTTGCTGCGCAAGCTGAACAAAAAGCTGTTGAAGTTGCCGCCGAAGCCACCGCCGCCGAAGCCACCGCTGCCGAAGTCGTCGCCGCTGAAAAAGCTGCCGCCGAAGCCGCTGCCGCCGTGAAGGCCGCCAAAAAAGCTGAAGCCGCATCTGAAGAGCCTGCGCCTCAGGCTAAAAAAGCTCCGGCTCCGGCTTTTGAATTGCCCAAAACAGGTCTAAAACGGGTTGCTCATCCAAATGCGGAAGTTGCTGCCGCCAATGCTGCGGCTAATGCTGCCGCCAATGCTGCGGCTAATGCTGCCGCCAATGCTACGGCTAATGTTGCATCCAATGCTGCTGCAAATGCGGCCGCTCAACCCGATCCGGAACGGGCACGTGAAGATGCTAAAAAATCTAAAAAAGGGAAAAAGGGCAAGGGTGCTGACAAAGCTCAACCCGCGCGTCCGACCCGTGGCGATAAGCGACGTCGGGGTGGCAAGCTGACCATTTCATCAGCGCTCACCGGAAATGACGAACGTCAACGCTCATTGGCTTCGGTCAAACGCAAACGCGAAAAAGAAAAACAACAACAGCAACAAGCCCGCGCGTCCGGCCAGAAAATTGTCCGTGACGTTGTGGTTCCGGAAACCATCACCGTTAAAGAATTGGCCAATCGTATGGCCGAACGCGGTGTGGATGTTATTCGGGAATTGATGAAAATGGGCGTCATGTCGACGGTTAACCAAGTCATCGATGCGGATACCGCCGAACTGGTTGTCACCGAATTTGGCCACAACATTCAACGCGTCTCTGATGCGGATGTGGAAACCAACTTGGTGTTTGAAAATGATGCCGACGAAGATTTGCAGTCACGTCCGCCGGTGGTCACCGTGATGGGACACGTTGACCATGGTAAAACATCGCTGTTGGATGCCTTGCGCGCGACCGATGTGGCCGAAAGCGAAGCCGGTGGCATTACCCAGCACATTGGCGCTTATCAGGTGACCATGGATACGGGCGATAAAATCACCTTTGTTGATACACCGGGTCACGCCGCGTTTACCGATATGCGGGCACGTGGCGCAAAGGTTACCGACATCGTGATTTTGGTGGTGGCTGCGGACGATAGCGTCATGCCGCAAACCATCGAAGCTATTCACCATGCCAAGGCTGCTGAAGTGCCGATCATTGTTGCCATCAACAAATGTGACAAGCCTGCTGCGGACGCCAATAAGGTGCGTACCGAATTGCTGCAGCATGACATCGTGGTCGAAGAAATGGGCGGCGATGTTTTGGCCGTTGAAGTTTCGGCAAAAGCGCGCACTGGTTTGGATAAGCTGGAAGAAGCAATTTTGTTGCAATCTGAAATCTTGGACTTAAAAGCCAATCCAAAGGCTCCGGCTTCTGGTGTGATCATAGAGGCCAAAATGGAACAAGGCCGTGGTTCGGTTGCGACCACCTTGGTGCAACGCGGAACCTTGCGCAAAGGCGATATCTTTGTCGCTGGCTCTGAATGGGGCCGTGTCCGGGTGTTGATTGATGACCATGGCAACCAAATTGATGAAGCCGTTCCCGGCATGCCGATCGAAGTTTTGGGCCTGAACGGCACACCCGACGCGGGTGATGAAGTTGTGGTGGTTGCGGACGAAGCTAAGGCTCGTGAAATCACCGAATATCGCAAGCGCAAAAAACGGGATTTGGCCTCTGTGTCGACGGGTCGTGGCACCCTTGAACAGATGTTTGAAAAAATCAAAGAAGGTGTCGCCGAAGAATTACCTGTGGTCCTTAAGACGGATGTTCACGGATCGTTAGAAGCCATCACTGCGGCTCTGAACAAAATGGGTACCGACGAAGTGAAAGCCCGTGTTCTGCACGGTGCGGTTGGCGGCATTAACGAATCTGACGTTGTGTTGGCCCGAGCATCCGGCGGCTTTATCATCGGTTTCAACGTCCGGGCAAATGCTCAGGCGCGTGACCTCGCCAAACGTGATGGCGTTGACATCCGTTATTATTCGATCATTTATGATGTCACGGATGATATGCGCAATGCTCTGTCGGGCATGCTGGCCCCAACACTCAAAGAAGAGTTCTTGGGCTACGCCGAAATTCGCGAAGTCTTCCACGTGTCCAAAGTGGGCAAGGTTGCGGGTTGCATGATTACATCGGGCCTGGTCAAACGTGGATCAAAAGTTCGCTTGTTGCGTGACGACGTGGTTATTCACGAAGGCGAGCTTAGCCAGTTGAAACGGTTTAAGGACGATGCAAAAGAAGTCAAAGAAGGCATGGAATGCGGTATGTCATTTGCCAACTATGACGATCTTAAAGAGGGCGATATGATCGAGTGCTTCGATGTGATTGAAATCGCTCGTCAGCTTGAAGAATAAGCTTAAAAAGGCTTTTTAAAATGGCGCGTCACGGTCAACATATTTCAGCCAAAGGTCCCAGCCAACGCCAATTGCGCGTGGGCGAGGAAGTTCGTCATGCCTTGGTGCAAGTCTTGGAGCGCACAGATTTGCGCGACCCCGTGTTGGTGAATACATCCGTCACGGTGACCGAAGTCAGCATCAGCCCCGACCTGAAAAACGCCACGTGTTTTATCGTGCCGCTCGGTGGGAAAATGGGCGGCGATGATGAAGCCTCCGTTCAGGRAGTCATCAAAGCCTTGGCCGGTGCGGCAAAATTCCTGCGCTATGAAATCGCCAACAAGACTCAATTAAAACATACGCCAGCTTTGCGGTTCATGTACGACACCTCGTTCGACATCGCCAACGAAATGGAAAGCCTGCTCAACAGACCCGAAGTCGCCCGTGATCTTGTTARAKRWSMKSRYRRGSRRSRTGWCGAKSWWMRMKASYWKRYSGSRMGKYGYWRAMRRRGCCAACGCATTCACGGCTGGGTGATTGTTGATAAACCCAAAGGCATGACGTCTTCACAGGTTGTGGGGAAGTTAAAGTGGTTGTTGGATGCCCAAAAAGCAGGCCACGGCGGCACCCTTGATCCTCTGGCCACCGGAATCCTGCCGATTGCGTTGGGTGAAGCCACCAAAACCATGTCGTTTGTCATGGATGGCTCGAAGACCTATCGATGCTGGGTCCGCTTTGGCACCTCCACCACCACCGACGATGCGGAAGGCGAAGTCGTTGAAACTTCACCGGTTTGCCCCACGGCGGATGAAATTCAGGCCGTATTGGGCGAATTTGAAGGGGATATCACACAGATCCCTCCGGTTTATTCCGCCATTAAAATTGACGGAAAACGGGCATATAAGCGCGCCCGCGCCAACGAAGACGTCGAAATGCCCTCTCGGGTCGTAAAAATCGACAAAGTGACGTTGATTGAAATGATCGAGCCTGATTTGGCTGTGATCGATGTGGACTGTGGAAAAGGCACATATATCAGGGCCTTAGCCCGTGATTTGGCGGTGCGTTTAGGCACGGTCGGGCATGTGGCTGATCTGCGCCGCACCCGTGTTGGGCCATTCACCGAAAACGGTGCGATTTTGCTGGATTCCTTRGAACCCTTAGGGCATAGTGCGCGCCTTGAAGTCGTGCTTTCGATCATGACTGCGCTGGACGACATCCCGGCGCTAGCCTTGTCGAAAGTGGAGGCTGGGAATATGCGACATGGAATGTCCGCTCCCGCTGTGACGGTTTTGAACAGAACCCCTGACGTGTCAGTGGCTTTTGGACAAACCGTGATGGCTATGGATGGAGACGTTCCGGTTGCCCTGGCTAGGATCGAAGGGGGCGAGCTCCGTCCGATCCGTGTTTTAAATCTCTAAACAAAGAGGAGATCTCGATGTCGATTACTGCAGAGCGCAAACAAGAGCTCATTAAAGAATACGCCGTCAAAGACGGTGACACCGGTTCCCCAGAAGTTCAAGTTGCTGTTCTTTCCGAACGCATCGTGAATTTAACGGAACATCTTAAAACCCACAAAAAAGATCACCACTCCCGTCGCGGTCTTTTGGTTATGGTTGGTCAACGTCGTCGTTTGTTGGATTACACAAAAGGTAAATCCGATGATCGCTACCAAGATCTGATCAAACGCCTCGG
>NVSZ01000009.1 GCA_002732845.1 Rhodospirillaceae bacterium | reverse complement strand
TCCAGCTTTTTAATAACAGCCTTGCTATCGGTAACATCGCATACGTGGGTATAAACCCTTCCACCATTGGCTTTGATGGACTTTGCAGCTTCCTTGAGGTTGTCCTTGTTCAAATCCCATAAGATTACCGTTGCGCCGTCTGCGGCCATTTCTTGGGCTACTAGACGTCCAATGCCGCCAGCACCGCCAGTAATTAGAACATTCTTGTATTTAAGAAGCGTCATAATCTAAGACAACGGATTTTATTGCCAGACGACCTTACCTTCAGCTTCGTACCAAGCTTCGTAATTGCCTTCGTGGATTTTTTCAAGTTCTGCGATTTCTGAACCGAAGGTTTTTTCTTCGGTTTTGAAATGCCCGTGCATGGCTTTGTGGATGTCATCAAAGGCGATTTTAATGTCCTTTTTAGAGGACCTAGAAACAACCATGCGCTCAAGTTTAGCCACAAGATTATCGAGAGCCTGATGCTCTTGATCGATCTCTGTAATGCCAATACTCAGCGTGCGATTATCCGTAAACATTGAATCTCCTTAAAGTCACTGTAGTTTAGCGATTTATGAGAAAAAAACCACTTAAAAAGGCTTTTGTGTTTTTAAAAGCTTTTCCAATTGGCAGGGACACAGGCAGGTTTTGCTTTGCAGGTCCTTGGGGATTTCGACAATTTCTACAGATTTACACCAACAATCCCCATCGGGGTTACAGGGGTATGTTTTGCCGCATTCAGGACATGTAAGTTGTTTGCTCATGTGGTGATGATAGCAGAATAATGTGCGGAAAGACCAGCCTGTTGAAGGCCAGATAAAGGAGTTGCCGGGGGGCTTTGAGTGTCCTAAAGTTCTTACACTTCCTTGGAAACAACATAGATATTTAGAGATAGTTCTTATGGATGACAACGACGCTTCCCTCCTTTTTGTAGAGGGCATTCACAAACGATTTGGTGGGCAAGAGGTGCTGAAAGGTATCTCTGTAAACGCCAAACGAGGCGACGTGATTTCTATCTTAGGATCCAGTGGTTCGGGCAAGAGCACCTTTTTGCGGTGTATCAATTATTTGGAATACCCAGACCAGGGCCGGGTCGTTGTGGACGGTGAAGAAATTCGCACCAAAACGGGCAAGGGCGGCCTGTTGATTCCCGCCGATCAAAAACAATTGGCGCGGTTGCGGGCGCGCATTGGATTTGTCTTTCAGTCGTTCAATTTGTGGCCGCATTTGAACGTCTTGGAAAATATTATCGAAGCGCCTATGCAGGTCTCAAAACTTTCTAAAAAAGACGCGACCCAGCGAGCAGAGGCCTTGTTGGAACGGGTTGGTCTTGCGGATCACAGAAATCATTATCCTTCGCATTTATCCGGTGGCCAGCAACAACGCGCGGCCATCGCCCGCACGTTGGCCATGGAACCTGATGTGATTTTGTTTGACGAACCAACGTCGGCTTTGGACCCTGAACTTGTGAACGAGGTCTTGAACGTGATTGGGTCGTTGGCCGAAGAAGGCCGCACCATGCTGATCGTTACGCATGAAATGGGCTTTGCGCGTGAAGTGTCCACCCAAACGATGTTCTTGCACGAAGGCAAAGTAGAAGAACAAGGCTCACCCGATAAAATGTTTAACAATGCGGATTCCGAACGGGTCCGCACATTCATGGCAAGCCACATTCATTAGGCTTTGTCACAAGGAGAAAACACAATGAAATTTACCCAAAACTTAAAAGGACTGGCCGTAGCCGCGATTGCTGTATTTGCGGTGAGCGTTGGTTCTGCAAACGCTGGTGAAAAAATTCGCATCGGCACCGAAGGCGCTTACCCTCCCTTTAATGCGGTTGATAAAGACGGCAACTTGGTCGGTTTTGACGTGGATATCGCCAAGGCACTTTGTTCAGAAATGAAGGCCGATTGTACGTTTGTTAAACAAGATTGGGACGGCATTATTCCGGCTTTGTTGGCCCGTAAATTTGATGCGATTATAGCGTCTATGTCGATCACCGAAGATCGTAAAAAAGCCGTCGATTTTTCCGAACGCTATTACACCAACCAACTTCAGTTTATCGGTAAATCCGGCATGACTTTGGACGTATCTTTGGTGGGCCTAAACGGTAAAACAGTTGGGGCACAACGCGCCACCATCAGTGGTGACTGGTTGGAAAAAAACCGTGAAGGCGCAAAAATCCGCCTTTATGATACCCAAGAAAATGCTTTCCTTGACCTGTCTTCTGGTCGTTTAGATGGCATCTTGGCCGACGTGTTTGTGAATGACGCTTGGTTGAAATCCGATGCGGGTAAAGACTATGAATTCAAAGGTGACCCTGTGTTCAGCGATGACCTGATCGGCATTGCCATTCGCAAAGGTGATCCCTTGCGTACAAAACTGAATGCAGCGATCAAGGCGATTGTGGCAAACGGCACCTATGCAAAAATCAATGCAAAGTATTTTGCTGTTTCCATCTATTAAAATTTAAGAAAAAACCAGCGGGGAGGTCCTCGCTGGTTTTTTCTTTTCTTTAAGGCTCATGATGATCGACTTACACGGTTTCGAAAATTTGCTTTTACAGGGTACGATTGTCACCGTTAAATTGACCTTCACCGCTCTGGCCCTTGGCCTTGTTTTGGGATTGCTTGGGGCAACGGCAAAGCTTTCCGATACCTTCATATTTCGGTGGATGGGCAACAGCTATTCAACACTGGTGAGGGGCTTGCCTGAATTTTTGGTGGTGTTGTCGTTTTATTTTGGCGCGTCCCATGTATTGATGATGATCGCCTCAAAATTTGGCTACGACGAATATATCGAAGTCAGTGGTTTTGTGGCGGGATTTGTGGCCCTTGGTTTTATTTTTGGCGCGTATGCATCGGAACTTTTTCGAGGCGCTATTATTGCTATACCCAAAGGACAAGCCGAAGCCGCTCGCGCCTTGGGCATGTCAGAATTTCAAACTTTTTTTCGCATAACGCTTCCCCAAGTCTGGCGCATCGCGTTGCCCGGCCTTGGCAATTTATTTATGATTTTGATGAAGGATACCGCCTTGGTATCTGTCGTCGGTTTAGAAGAATTATTGCGCGTCACCGCTTTTGCCGTGGGCCGCACCAAAGAACCCTTCACCTTTTATTTAGCCGCCGCGGTGATTTATCTGGTTTTAACCTCGGTGGCTTCGTTTGGTTTAAGGCATCTTGAAAAACGCGCCAGCACAGGTGTTCGGGAGCTCGCCTCATGAACTGGGATGCGATCATCGACATGATACCGCTGTTGGCAAAAGGCGCGGGCCTGACGTTACAGTTATTGTTCCTGTCCGGTTTTTTAGGCCTGTGCCTTGCCGTGCCCGTGGCAATTGCCCGGCTTTCGAAAACGTGGTGGATTAACATTGTGCCCCGCACCTATGTATTTTTGTTTCGCGGCACGCCTTTGTTGGTGCAATTGTTTTTGGTCTATTACGGATTGGGACAATTCGAAGCCGTACGCGAAAGCATTTTTTGGCTGGTGTTGAAAGAAGCCTATTGGTGTGCGGTCATCACATTCACCCTGCACACCGGAGCCTATATTTCAGAAATTCTGCGCGGGGCCATTCAAACGGTCCCCGTGGGCGAAGTCGAAGCCGCGCGTGCGGTGGGCATGAACCACCGTCAAATCTATGCCCGTATTTTATTGCCCCGCGCGTTTCGCATTGCGTTGCCCGCGTATGGCAATGAAATCATCTTGATGTTAAAGGCCAGCGCGTTGGCCAGCACGATTACGTTACTGGACATTACGGGTATGGCGCGTACGGTTTATGCGAAGAATTATTTGCCCATGGARAGTTTTTTAACCGCGGGGGCATTCTATTTGGTTTTGACCTATGGCCTAACTTTGTTTATTCGTTATCTGGRAAAGCGACTGCACGCGGACCGAAAAGAGCCCGTTGTAATCGTTGGATGATGATGATTGTTGGATGATGATTTATGAACCAGCCTAAAAAACGCGAAATTTTTATCTGTATCAACAAACGCGCGGGCGGCGCCGCGTGCATAGGTCAAGGCGCCATTGATGCTTTGCGCGCGTTGATGAGCGAAGCCAWMRACMRYRRCAACAAAGTYAAAATCAAAAGAAACGTYTGCATGGGSTATTGCGGYCAAGGCCCCAACGTCAAAATCCGGGGCGGAGAATTTTTCCACGGTGTTAAACCCGAAGACGCCAACAAAATCCTAGATGCTGAAGAAGCCTTAAACGGTGATCCTTAAATTTTTCTAGCGTGCTGTCAGATAACTGTCGTTGTGGAAAATAAAGCAACGGCTATAATTCGATTATGATAAAAAAGCTAAGACTTTCCGAAGGCTGGACACAAGAACAATTAGCGCACTTGAGTGGACTGAGTATTCGGACCATTCAAAGGTTAGAACGCGGGCATAATGGTGGGTTGGAAACCATGAAGTGCCTTGCAGCTACGTTTGACCGAAAGCTTTCAGAGCTGACGGCAGGAAATCAATATACTGTCGAGCAATTTTTAGGCACAAACCCAATATTGCCAGTGAAAAATGTAAAAGATACAGCCCTTTTTTATAAGGATGTCTTGGGCTTTGATGTCGAAGGGCTCTGGGAAAACCCGCCTTATGGAGTTGTCGCACGAGGTCTAGCCATCATTGAGTTTGGTGAAGGCCGAAAACAATCTTCAGGAAGCGGGATTTGCAATATTTTTGTCAGCAACGTCGACCTTATTTATAACGAGTTCTTAAATAAGGACATTGAATTTGTCGGTGAAATTGGAAACCGTGATTACGGTAATCGCGATTTTCGGATCAAAGACAATAACGGGAACACCTTAATTTTATCGAGCCCCCTTATTGACGTCCCTTAAGGCACTATTGCAAATAGGCACTTTGCAAAGTTTATGCTAAAACGGCTTTAACAGAAAAATAATACGATATTTTTGGTGGATGCGTTTTACTCATGTCAAACTCATCGTAATTAAAGTTAAAGGAACAATCAGTTGGCCTCTTACCAATACATTTACGTGATGAAAAACATGACCAAGGTCTTTCCCGGTGGTAAGGAAATCTTGAACAACATCACGCTGTCGTTTTTGCCCGGCGTAAAAATTGGCGTTTTGGGCCATAACGGTTCGGGTAAATCCACCTTGATGAAAATCATGGCGGGCATCGATACTGAATATAATGGTGAAGCGTGGGCCGCCGATGGCATTAAAATCGGCTATCTGGAACAAGAGCCACAACTCGACAACAGCCTCGACGTGGTTGGCAACGTCATGTCGGGCCTTGGCGGAACTAAGGATTTGTTGGATCGTTTCAACGAAATCTCCATGAAATTCGCCGAACCCATGGAAGACGACGAAATGACCGCTTTGTTGGAAGAGCAAGGCGATTTGCAAACCAAAATCGACGCCGTTGACGGTTGGGAATTGGAACGCACCATCGAAATCGCCATGGATGCCTTGCGTTGCCCGCCTGCGGACGCCGCCGTGGAACAATTGTCCGGTGGTGAAAAACGCCGCATTGCCCTGTGTCGTTTGCTGCTGCAAAAACCCGACCTGTTGTTGTTGGATGAACCCACCAACCACTTGGACGCGGAATCGGTCGCGTGGTTGGAACGCTATCTTCAAGACTATACCGGCACCGTCATGATCGTCACCCACGATCGCTATTTCTTGGACAACGTCACCAGTTGGATTTTGGAATTGGATCGCGGTCGCGGCATTCCTTATGAAGGCAACTATTCCAGCTGGCTGGAACAACAAGGCAAACGTTTGGCCCAAGAAGGCAAAGACGAAGACGCGCGCCAACGCACCCTGAAACACGAATTGGAATGGGTGCGTCAATCGCCCAAGGCGCGTCAGTCAAAATCCAAGGCGCGTTTGGCGGCTTATGATGAATTGCTGGCGAAAAGCAAAGAAGAACGCATTGGTCAGTCGCAAATCACCATTCCGGTTGGCCCCCGTTTGGGCGACTTGGTGATCGAAGCCAACAAACTACAGAAAGCCTTTGGCGACAAATTACTGATTGATAACTTGGACTTTAAGCTACCTCCGGGCGGTATTGTCGGCATCGTCGGCGCCAACGGTGCGGGTAAAACCACCCTGTTCCGCATGATCACGGGCGAAGAAACCCCCGATGGCGGCGAACTGCGCATTGGCGATACGGTCAAGCTCGGCTACGTCGATCAATCACGTGATTCTTTGGATGACAAAAAAACCGTGTGGGAAGAAATTTCCGGTGGTTTGGATATGATTATGTTGGGCAAAAAAGAAATTCAATCGCGCGCGTACGTGTCGTGGTTCAACTTCAAAAGCTCCGATCAACAGAAAAAAGTTGGGCAGCTGTCCGGTGGTGAACGCAACCGCGTGCATCTGGCGAACATGTTGCAAACCGGCGCAAACGTGATCCTGCTCGATGAACCCACCAACGATTTGGACGTCGATACCCTGCGTGGATTGGAAGAAGCCTTGTTGAACTTTGCGGGCTGCGCCGTGGTGATCTCGCACGATCGCTGGTTCTTAGATCGCATCGCCACCCATATTCTGGCGTTCGAAGGCAATTCCGAAGTGGTCTGGTTCGAAGGCAACTTCTTCGATTACGAAGAAGACAAAAAACGCCGTTTAGGCGATGCCGCAGTCGAACCGCACCGCCTCCGCTTCAAACCGCTCACGCGTTAAACCGTCAGCCGTCTTTAAAAGCCCTCGCTTCCTTTGAAGCGGGGGCTTTTTTGGTTTTTTGATTAGAAATCCTAGCGCTTTTTCAGCTCGCCGAGGCCATGAATGTTGCTCGCGGCGACAAGCTCACACTTTTGTGAACAGTAAGCTTTGTCGTATCTGTTGACTTCGGTTTTGCTTCGTGATCTACGTTCGAACCATATTCGAATTAAAATCATAAAGGTTTTCCGCCGATGGCTCCAGCGTCAAGATATAGTCCCGAAGTTGAAGAAGAGCTGGTGTTGCGCGCGGCCGCTAAGGTTATTGAAAACAGCTCTATTTTGGATTTTAAGATGTCCGACATTGCCGCCAAAGCCGGTATTTCGATGGGCTCTGTCTATAAACATGTTCAGTCCAAAGAAGACGTCTTGATCGCCTTGGTGACGAAAATGCTGGAGAATATCTTTGATCGCTTTGACATTATTTTAAAGATGCCGCTGACCTTGCCCGAACGCTTTGCGGCCATTTATTTGGCGGATTTTTCGATTATCGGGCTTTACCCCTTTGATGGGCATATGCATATGCTGGTGACCAATGAAGCGGTGTTAAGCAAAGGGTCCGCTCGTTGGCGCGATAAAATGTTGCTTTGGGATCACAAGATTGAAGCCCTCATCTATAAATCCTTAGAAGACGCCATCGAAACAGGCGAGCTCAGGAGCACAAATAAGTTGGCCGAGCTGGACCAGCTGAATTTAGGATTATGGGCGTTGGCGGCTGGCTTTTCGAATATCAGCCTGCAAAAAAAGGGTTTTAGCGTTTATAGCGATGAAAAAGCGCTGGAAAAACCGTATTCGCCCACGGGCCCACAGCTCGAATGCGTTATGGCCTTTCTGAGTGCTTATCCGTGGGAAACCGCGTTGACTGAAGAAGGTGTATCGCGCGCCTATGCGTCTCTAAAAGATATGGGATTTCGCCAGTAGGCCCTTACGTTCAGATACAGATTATTGGGCGGTTGTTGAGAGACAAAGACGCCATGCTACGAACCATGATACGAACACAAAATTGAATTGAACCGTTATGAAGATGAAAAAAAATCAAGTTGTCCTCCTCCTGCTGGTCTCTTTTTTGGGGCTTGCCGGCTATGGCGTATATGTAAAATCGTTTTCCAATGCCGATGCTGCCCCGGCGTGGTCGCCGCCGCCAACTCCGGTTGCTGGGCTGACGGTTCTACCGATCCTGCTCCCGAAAACCCTTACGGGGGTTGGCACCATTGAAGCCGTGCGTCAGGTTGATGTCGCTTCAGAGGTGTCCGGGCGCATTGTCAGCATTGATTTTCAATCGGGCCAAGCCGTTAAAAAAGGCGATGTTCTGGTTCGGCTTAACAATGAACTGGATCAGGCTGAATTGCGGCTGTTATCGACCCGCAAAAGCTTGGCGGCTAAACAATATGCCAGAGTGACCAAGCTTAAAGGTGTCGCGGTTTCAAATTCAAGGATCGATGAAGCCTTTTCAGCCTTAGAAGARCTYCGTGCGCAACTTGCCAGTGTCCGTATATCCATCGCTAAAAAAACAATTACAGCGCCTTTTGATGGAGTCTTGGGAATTCGCAAAATCAACATCGGACAGTATCTTAATCCCGGCAGCGCGATTGTTAATATTACCGATTTGAACGCCTTTAATGTCGATTTTAAGCTCTCGGAAAGTGCCTCCGCTGACATTGCGATTGGCCAGTCAGTGATGCTGACGGTTGATGCCGTTGGACAAGATAAACTCGCGGCTGTGATTACAACCATTGAACCCCAAATCGATCGGGGATTGCACACGATTTCTGTCCAAGGCAGAGTCATTGAGGGTTCAAATAAATTGCGTCCCGGTCTGTTTGCCACGGTACGGGTTAATCTGGCCCAGACTCAAAGGGTCCTGATGGTTYCCGAAACGGCGGTCGAAAGAGCGACCTTTGGCAACACCCTTTATGTCATTAAAACCAAGGATGATGGCTCCCTTGTTGCCGAGCAGTTGGCCGTTGAGACGGGTCGCCGCGTCGATGGCATGGTTGTCATCCGCAAAGGCTTAGAGGCCCAGCAAACGGTGATCACGTCCGGTTCAAATCGCCTGTATGTTGGCGCTGCAGTCGTTCTGAAAGATCCCAACGATACGGTTGATTTAACCGCCTCCCCAAAAAACCAACGCACCACGCAAGTGGACTAAGGACCAGGCCATGACTTTTACGGATATCTTTATTCGCCGCCCTTCCCTTTCGATTGTGGTGAACGTGGTAATTTTATTGGCGGGCCTTTTAGCGGTTAATCAATTGCCGCTTCGTCAATACCCAACCCTTGAATCAGCGACGATTACGGTTACGACGGCCTATCCGGGCGCGACCCCTGAATTGATGCAGGGATTTGTGACGACGCCTATCGCCCAATCCATCGCCACCACCACAGGTGTTGAATATTTGACTTCGGATACGGTGCAAGGGCTGAGTACGATTAGCGCCCGCCTAAAATTAAATGCCGATTCCAATCAAGCCATGACTGAAATTATGGCGAAAATCAACGAAGTGCGTTTTAAGCTGCCCAGTGAAGCGACAGACCCCGTGATACGCAAAACCTCCGGGGACGGAACTGCGGTCATGTATATCGGTTTTTCCTCGCCGCAATTGTCTATTCCCCAGGTCACCGACTACCTTAATCGTTCTGTATTACCGCGCCTTGCGTCGGTGGGCGGCGTCGGAAGTTTGGAACTGTACGGAGCCCAAGAACTTTCAATCCGCATGTGGTTGGACCCTTTACGCATGGCCGCGCATGACTTAACGGCGGGCGATATTTCCGCCGCCCTAGCGGAAAATAATGTGCAGTCCGCACCGGGTAAAATTGAAGGCGCCTATATTTCGACAAACCTTACGGCCGATACCGACATCAACAATTTGGATGAATTTCGCGAATTGGTGCTGAAATCAGAGGGCGACCGTTTCATCCGTGTGAAGGATGTGGCAACTGTTGAATTTGGCGCAAAGTCAGACGATCAATCTGCCTATGCGAATGGTGCGCCGGTGGTGTTTGTGGGCGTTAATGCCGCGCCGACCGGAAATCCCTTAACCATTGTCGCAGATACCAATGCGTTGCTGGCCGGCATGGAAGGGGCCTTCCCGCCGGGCCTGCAATATCTTGTGCCCTACGATGTGACCCGCTTCATTAACGCGTCAATTGATAAAGTTGTGATAACTTTAATCGAGGCCATACTTATTGTTATCGTCGTCTTGTTCTTGTTCCTTGGCTCGTTCCGGGCGATTTTTGTGCCCATCGTGACCATCCCGCTTTCGCTTATTGGCGCGGCGGCTTTGATGTCGATGTTTGGTTTCAGCATTAATTTGCTGACCCTGCTGGCCATGATTTTGGCGATTGGGCTGGTGGTTGATGATGCCATCGTTGTGGTTGAAAACGTTTTCAGGCACCTAGAAGAGGGCAAGACCCCGATGGAAGCGTCGCTGGTTGGGGCGCGCGAAATTATGCGTCCGGTGATCGCGATGACGGCAACTCTGGCCATTGTTTATGCGCCGATCGGTATGGTTGGCGGATTAACGGGAAGCCTGTTTCAGGAATTTGCTTTTGCGCTGGCGGCCAGTGTGGTGATTTCCGGCGTCGTCGCTTTAACCCTTTCGCCCATGATGGCCGCGTATACCTTTACCAAAGAAACCAGCGAAGGTTGGTTCGCGAAAAAAGTCGAAGGCGTCTTTATTGCCTTGGCTGGTCATTACCGGCGGCTCTTAGAGCAAGTGTTAAAGGTCCGTTATTTTGTCGTGCTGTTTGCGTTCGTGCTGATTGGCGCGTCTGGTTTCATGTATGTCACGGGGCAACAGGAACTTGCCCCCGAAGAAGATCAAGGCGATGTCATATTGGCCATGAAAGGGCCGCAGGGTGTCAATCTGAAATACACCGAGGCGTATGTTGAGAAGATTCAAAAGATCTTTGAAAAATACCCTGAATATGCCAACAGCTTTTTTATTAATGGTCCGACGGCGAACGARGGGTTTGGCGGATTTGGGCTTTCGCGTTGGGAAGACCGTGATCGCACCCAACAAGAAATTCAGCAGCAGGTTCAAGGCGAAGTGATGAACGTCGAAGGACTGGCGGCTTATGTTTTTGCGCTGCCATCGTTGCCCGGTTCGACCGGCGGGATGCCTGTTCAGATGATCATCAGTTCGACCAAAACGCCTGAGTCTGTGTACCAAGTTGTCGAAGATTTAAAACGTGCGGCAGCCAAAAGCGGATTATTTGCGCTGACGGACAGCACACTGAGCTTTAATAACCCGGTGACCAAAATTAAAATTGACCGCAACAAAGCCAATAACCTGGGCATCCGCATGAAAGATATCAGCAGTACCTTGTCTTTGTTGATCAGCGAGAACTATGTCAATCGCATCAGCATTGATGGACGGGCTTATGAGGTGATTCCTCAGGCGCGGGCCGATTTTCGATCAACGGCGGATTCGATTAACTCTTTTTATGTGCGTACCGCGAGTGGCGGGCAGGTTCCGTTGTCGACGGTCGTGACCTTAATCGACGACGTAGAACCGAATAAGTTGTTCCAGTTTAATCAGTTGAACTCCACGATTTTTCAGGCCATTCCCCTTCCGGGGGTCGCCATGGATGACGTTGTTCGTTATCTGGAAAACTATGCAAAAACCCAGTTTCCGGCGGGCTTCAGTTACGACTGGCAAGGCGAAACCCGTCAATATGTTCAAGAAGGCGGGCAACTGGCCATCGCGTTTGTGTTGGCGCTTGTCTTCATTTATTTAGCGTTAGTTGTCCAGTTTAACAGTTTTCGTGATCCGTTGATCATTTTGGTCAGCGTCCCGTTGAGTATTTTTGGCGCCTTAATCCCCATTTATCTGGGCTATACAACGGTGAATATTTACACCCAAATTGGTTTGGTGACCTTGGTGGGGTTGATCAGCAAACACGGTATCTTGATGGTCGAATTTGCCAATCAACTGCAAATTCAGGAAGGCTTTAGCCGCCGCGAAGCGATCTTAAAGGCCTCGTCTGTGCGTTTGCGGCCGATCCTTATGACCACCGCGGCAATGGTTGTCGGCCTTGTGCCTCTTGTCCTTGCCAAGGGTGCCGGCGCGTCCAGCCATTTTTCCTTAGGCATTGTTATTGTGGTCGGAATGTTGGTCGGTACATTTTTCACGCTGTTTGTGTTGCCCTCTATCTATGCCTTGTTGGCGGCGCATCACAATGGTGACGAACCAGCCACCGAGGCGGCCCCACAGACCATTGGGGCTGAATGAGGGTGGTGCCTGAAAAGGTGTCCTCTGGGGGCAACAGAAGGGCATCTCATCTTCTTTTTTGGAGCTGATCCATTCATTCGGTTAGAATAAAAAAAAGCCCCGCCTGTTCTTTGACAGGTGGGGCTTTTTAATTTCTGACGGAAACCGTTGGGCTTAGTTTTTTGTGGCCAAGGTTTCGTTCTGTTCGTCTGGGTCGCTCATGTCATCCATGTCCATCAGGCTCATAGCGGGTAGGCCGTTGTTGATGGGAGATGTACCGTTGTTGATTTCATCGTTGCGGACTTGACGATACAAGCTGCGCACGGCGGCATAATAATCCAGCGAGGTTTTTTCCAGATCGTCGATTTCTTCCATGTTGCGCGCCCGAAAATCAATCAGTTCTGCTGCAAAACGTTGGTTGGGGATGTATTCTTTGTCGGTATTTTGGGCATATTGCCAAACCGGATCGGTCAAAACATCAACCACTTTACCAACGGCGTCGCGGGGGTTGGATGGGCCAAAGATCGGCAAAACCAAATACATGCCTTCGCCCATGCCCCAGGCACCCAAGGTTTGACCAAAATCTTCGCTGTGGGCTTTGTAACCCATGTCGGTCGCCGGATCGCCAAAGCCCAAAATGCCGACCGTTGTATTGATCACAAAGCGGGTGGCCGTATCGCCAGCGCGGGCCATTTCACCCTGCAACAAATCATTGAGCAAAATCACGGGCGTTTTTAAGTTGTTCAGGAAGTTGTGAACAATTTTTTGGATCGGTGGCGGCATAAGAGCCTTATACAAGCTGGACACCGGACGCAAAAGCAAGGTGTCTAGACCCCGATTGAATTCAAAGAAAACGCGGTTTACAGGTTCCAAAGGATCGTTGGTTGCTTCCATTTCTTCAACTTCAGCAACTTCGATTTGGGCTGGTGGGTTTTCTTCGGGCGTGGAAGCAGACGTGGTGACACAGCCCGCCATGAGGCTTCCGGCAACCACCAGAGCGCACAGTTTTAGGCCCAGATTTAAGCCCATGCGGGCGGTCATAGACCGCGCGCCTGATGTGTTGCTCGCTGTTGTTGGAATTGAATCGTCATCAAAGGTCGATTTATCCACATTCATTCGGCCCATAAATGGCTCCGTCACACGTTTATTTACACACGTTTATTTTTTTAGCAGTCTTTTACGACTGTCGGAAATTGTCCCGACTCTGCCCTGTTTAATCATTCGTTGACCATAGCAAATATCATAAGACTTCAGAGAAAACTAGACCCCTGTGAACAATGTTGCAAGCTTCGGTTGGCCGTGTGTTAATTATGCAACACTTGTTAAGCCGATTTACGGAGGAAAAAAACACAGCTATCCCTTGACGTCAAGGTTTGCAGTACTTATAACAACATTGTTATATCATTATACTGTGTTATATATTCAAAGGTGTTGTTTGCGGATGGAAGATGTTCTGGATGCATTTCGGGCGGCGTCTGACCCTTCGCGTTTGCGAATATTGGGTTTGTTAGAAGCGACGGAATTAACGGTTAGCGAACTGGTGGCGATTTTAGGCCAAAGCCAGCCCCGGGTGTCGCGTCATTTGAAAGTTTTGGTGGATGCCAAGCTTTTGGTGCGCTTTCGCGAAGGCAGTTGGGTATTCCATCGCCTAAACAATCAAGGTCAAGCCCGCAAATTGATTGAATTGGTCCCCGCCGATGACCCTGTACGGGTTCAAGATTTGGCGCGTCTAGAAGAGATTGAGCAAAAGCGCGATGAAGTCGCCGAACAATATTTTGCTAAATTTGCGCCCGAATGGGATCGTTTACGCCAATTGGATGTGGATGAAGAACAAGTCGCCAATGCGGTCCAAGAAATGTTGCCGCTGATAAACACCCAAAGCCTTTTGGATTTAGGCACCGGCACGGGACGCATGTTACAGGTGTTAGGTCCCGATGCGGGTGAAGCCGTGGGCGTCGATAATTCACACGAAATGCTGGCGGTCGCGCGGTCCAACCTCAGGCGTTGGGGCTTGGGAAATTGTCGTTTGCAACAGGCCGATATTTTGGCCTTGCCTCTGGCCTCTGAAAGTTTTGATGTTGTTGTTTTGCATCAGGTTTTACATTTTTTAAAGCGTCCATGGGCCGCCATAGCAGAAGCCTTGCGGGTGCTTGGTCCCGCCGGGCGGTTGCTGATTGTTGACCTGGCCCCGCACACCATCGAAGACCTGCGCGATCTTCATGCTCATCGCCGTTTAGGATTTGGGGATGACGAAGTGCGTGAATGGCTTGCCCAACAAGGCTTCACGTGCGAAACCATACGCCATCTGTCCGGCGGAAAAAACTCGGATGGGTTACAGGTGACGATTTGGTTGGCGCGGCGCTTTGCCTCAAGCCCTTTGCCACAAGCCCTTTGATTTAAGTTTAAGATACCAAAAATAAGGAATTATCCATGTCGACCACGTCACGCTCTGTAGTCTCTGAATTGCCCATTGCCTCGCCGTTGCCGCGCGATGCCGAGGTATCGTTCGAATTTTTCCCGCCTAAAACGGATAAAATGGACGCAAAGCTGTGGGATTGTGTTGAACGCTTGGCACCGTTAAAGCCCAAATATGTGTCTGTGACCTATGGGGCCGGGGGCTCGACCCGCGAGCGCACGCACGCGACGGTGACCCGTATTCGCGACGAAACCGACATTGCTCCGGCCGCACATCTAACCTGTGTTGGCGCGACCCGCGAAGAAATTGACGATATCGCGCGCGATTATTGGGCGCATGGCATTAAGCACATCGTGGCGTTACGCGGCGACCCGATGGACGGAATTGAAACAGACTATGTGCCACATCCGGGCGGTTATGCGTATGCCGAAGATTTGGTCAAAGGCTTAAAGAAAATTGCAGATTTCGAAATTTCAGTGGCGGGCTATCCGGAAAAGCATCCTCAGGCCCAAAGCCTGGACGCGGATATCGAATTTTTGAAACGCAAAGTCGATGCCGGGGCTGACCGGGTGATCACCCAGTCCTTTTTTGATAATGACAAGTTTTTGCAGTTCGTTGATAAAGCCCGCGCCGCTGGTATCACCGTGCCAATTGTTCCGGGTATTTTGCCCGTGACCAATTTCAAACGGGTTCAAGAATTCTCAACCCAGACCGGAACGTCGGTTCCCCGTTGGATGGCTGAAATTTTTGAAGGCTTAGATGATGATATGGAAACCCGTAAATTGGTTGCCGCCACGGTGGTCGCCGAACAATGCCGGGTTTTGTATGCCAACGGTATTAAGCAGTTTCACTTCTATACGCTAAACCGTGCCGATTTAACCTATGCGATTTGCCATATCCTTGGCGTGCGCCCTTAAGACTTATATATAAAGAGACCTTTGCTATGACCTTGAAACTTCATAATCCAAATGCCAAATCCCAAATGGAAGCCGCGCTGAAACAGCGTATTTTGATTTTGGACGGCGCCATGGGCACGATGATCCAACGTCATACGTTGGAAGAAGCTGACTTTCGCGGCGACAGGTTTCAATCGTCGAACGTGGAACTAAAAGGCAATAACGATCTGTTGACCTTAACCCGTCCCGACATCATTCAAGGCATTCACGAAGAATATCTGGCCGCAGGTGCGGACATCGTTGAATCCAATACCTTCAGCTCTACAACCATTGCCCAGGCCGATTACGGTTTGGAAGATGCGGTTTATGATTTGAATCTGGAAGGCGCAAAATTGGCGCGCGCGGCGGCGGATAAATATTCAACGCCCGACAAACCGCGTTTTGTCGCGGGTGGTCTTGGCCCCACCAACCGCACCGCGTCGCTCAGCCCTGACGTTAATGATCCGGGTGCGCGCAATGTGACATTTGATGAATTGGTCACGGCTTACGCCCAAGCCACGCGTGGATTAATCGAAGGCGGGTCGGACCTGATTTTGATTGAAACCGTATTTGATACCTTGAATGCCAAGGCCGCCGTTTATGCGGTGTTGACTGTCTTCGAAGAAGAAGGTGTTGAATTGCCGATTWTGATTTCGGGCACCATCACCGATGCATCTGGTCGCACGCTTTCGGGTCAAACGGCGGAAGCTTTTTGGATTTCTCTTGCCCATGCAAAACCGTTGTCGATTGGTTTTAACTGTGCCTTGGGTGCCGAAGAATTACGCCCGCACTTGCAATCTGTTTCGGCGATTTCCGATACTAATGTTAGTGTCTATCCAAACGCTGGCTTGCCCAATGAATTTGGCAATTACGATGATACACCTGAATACATGGGCAAGGTCCTGCGCAGTTTTGCCGAAGAAGGATTGCTGAATATTGTCGGCGGGTGTTGCGGAACATCCCCGGCGCATATCAAAGCCATTGCAGATGCGGTGGCGGATGTTACCCCCCGCGCAATTCCAACAGGTTTAAACACCACGCGCTTGTCGGGGTTAGAGCCCTTGGTGCTGAACGATGTCACCGGATTTGTGAACGTGGGCGAACGTTGCAACGTTGCGGGCTCGGCCAAGTTTAAAAACCTGATTGCCGCTGGTGATTATCMAACCGCCTTAARCATCGGCCGCACCCAAGTTGAAAACGGTGCGCAGATCGTTGACGTCAACATGGATGATGCCATGTTGGACGCCGAAGTCGAAATGGTTCGGTTTTTAAATCTGATCGCTTCAGAGCCCGATATTTCACGCGTGCCGTTGATGATCGACAGTTCCAAATGGTCGGTGATCGAAGCGGGACTTAAATGTGTTCAGGGCAAGGGCGTGGTGAATTCCATCAGCCTCAAAGAAGGTGAAGAAGAATTCATCAGCCATGCGCGCAAAGTCAGATTRTATGGTGCGGCGGTCATCGTCATGGCCTTTGACGAACAWGGCCAAGCCGATAGCTTTGAACGCATGATCGAAATTTGCGCAAAATCTTACAAGATTTTGACCGAAGTTGTGGGCCTTCCGGCGCATGATATTATTTTTGATCCGAACATTTTTCCCATTGCCACGGGGCTGGACGAACACCGTAATTATTCTGTCGATTACATCAACACGTGTGCGTGGATTAAAGCGAACTTGCCGGGGGCTTTGATTTCCGGCGGTGTGTCGAACATGTCGTTTTCTTTGCGCGGCAACAACCCGATGCGCGAAGCCATGCACTCGGTATTTTTGTATCACGCCATTAAATCGGGCATGAACATGGGGATCGTGAACGCGGCTCAACTGACCGTGTATTCCGACATTCCCGACAACCTGCGCGAACGGGTCGAAGACGTGGTGTTGAACCGTCGTGAAGACAGCACCGATAGATTGTTAGAAGTTGCCGAAGAAGCCAAGGGTTTGAAATCGGCCAGCACCGGACCGGATTTGTCGTGGCGGGAACTCAGCGTCGAAAAACGTCTGGAACACGCCCTCGTCAAAGGCATTGGCGACTATGTCGAAGAAGACGTCGAAGAAGCCCGCCTTACCGCTAAAAAACCCATCGACGTGATCGAAGGCCCGTTGATGGATGGCATGAACGTGGTTGGTGATTTGTTTGGTGCGGGCGAAATGTTTTTGCCCCAAGTGGTGAAATCCGCACGGGTCATGAAACGCGGCGTTGCCGTGTTGTTGCCGTATATCGAAGCCAGCCAATCGGGCCGTTCGTCCAAGGGTAAAATTTTGATGGCGACCGTCAAAGGGGACGTGCACGACATCGGTAAAAATATCGTCGGCGTGGTTTTGCAATGCAACAACTTTGACGTTGTCGACATCGGCGTGATGGTGCCGTGGCTCGATATTTTGGATAAGGCCGAGGCCGAAAAAGCCGACATCATTGGCCTGTCCGGCCTGATCACGCCATCATTGGAAGAAATGGTCACCGTGGCCAAAGAAATGGAACGCCGAGGTATGACGCAGCCGTTGTTGATCGGCGGCGCGACCACGTCCAAGGTTCACACAGCAGTGAAAATCGCCCCGGCCTATTCCGGTCCTGTGGTGCAAGTGATTGATGCCTCGCGCGCCGTTGGCGTGGCGTCAAACTTGTTGTCCGAAACCCGAAGTGCCGATTATATTGCGGGCATTCGTTCTGAATACGAAGACGTCAAAGCCAAACACGAAGAAACCCAACGCAATCGCACCCAACGCACCATCAGCGAAGCCCGTGCGCGCAAAGCAAGCCTCGATTGGGATAATGCGTCGCCGGTTAAGCCAACGTTCCTTGGCACCAAAGTCTTTGATGATTACCCGTTGCAAGATCTGGTTGGGCATATTGATTGGACGCCCTTTTTCCGCACGTGGGAATTAAAAGGTAACTATCCAGAAATCTTAAAAGCCGAAGGTAAAATTGGCGACAGTGCGCGCGGATTGTTTGACGATGCTCAAACGATGTTGAAACAAATCATCGATGAAAAATGGTTGACGGCAAGTGCCGTGATCGGCTTTTGGCCGGCCGCATCCGATGGCGATGATGTTGAACTGTATACAAATGATGATCGCGGTGAAGTCCTCGATACCGTTCATTTCCTGCGTCAACAAATGGAAAAACGCGAAGACCGCACCAACGATTGCTTGGCCGATTTCATCGCGCCAAAAGACACGGGTGTAAAAGATTATTTCGGTGGATTTGCGGTCACTGCGGGACACGGCATCGAGGTCAAATCGGCTGAATTTAAAGCCGTGCACGATGACTATAACGACATCTTGTTAAAGGCCTTGGCGGATCGTCTGGCCGAAGCTTTTGCCGAACACATGCATGAACGGGTGCGCAAAGAATTCTGGGGTTATGCGACGGATGAAGACCTGTCCAATCTCGACCTGATCAAAGAACAATACAACGGCGTCCGTCCGGCACCGGGCTATCCCGCCTGCCCGGACCACACCGAAAAAACCGGATTGTTTGAAATCTTGGACGCGACCAAGGCCACAGGAATCGAACTCACCGAAAGCTTCGCCATGATGCCCRCSWSMTCGGTMTCMGGMTWYTATCTMKCCARCCCMGAMGCCYSMTAYTTYGGCATCGGMAAAATCGGCAAAGACCAAGTCGAAGATTACGCCAAACGCAAAGGCATAACGATGGAACAAGCCGAAAGAACCTTGGCCCCTAATTTGGGGTATTCGACTTAAGACACACCGCGTCATGATCGGACCTGATCCGGTCATCCACGACTTAAAGCGAGGCTCCGGCCCACAAAGTCGTGGATACGCGGATCAAGCCCGCGCATGACGGTGTGGTGTATGATGGTTTATCTGATAGATGAAGGGGATCTCATCAGTAGTAAAAAAGCGGCAATAGGGCTAGTCATTAGCACCCAGTATAAATCATAGCTGTGGACGACCCACCAGAACAGGCCAACGGATAAGAAGGTCTCGGCGATGGCTAAGATTGATACTTACCCGCCTCGCGGCTTTCTTTGGATGACCACCAGACATATGATTTTTCAGACGGGATGTTGTTTTCAGTCATGGTTGAGAGTGTAGGGAGCGCAAAGGATTCGCGCAGCTGTGTGGGGTGTTTCTTTGTCGCATTGCTTCCCGTGCCATTGCCCCATTGAATTTCGCGCCTATATTTGCGATACAAACCGCTGAGCGTTAACCCCAACCCAAAAAGAAAGACAGATTTTATGATTGAACGTGCGATGGAGAGCCTGATTTTTGCGAGCCGTTGGATCTTGGCTCCGTTTTATTTGGGGTTGATTTTGGCTTTGCTGATGTTGTTGACGAAGTTTGGCCAAGAGCTGTTTCATATCTTGCCAAACGTTTTGGCCATGACAGAGTCCGATGTGATTGTTGCGGTGTTGACGTTGATCGATTTTTCGTTGGCGGGCAATTTGCTGATCATGGTGATTTTTGCGGGTTATGAAAACTTTGTCTCGCGCATTGATACGGGCGACAGCGAAGACCGTCCCGATTGGATGGGCAAGGTTGATTTCAGCGGTTTGAAGCTAAAGCTGATCGCGTCCATCGTGGCGATTTCCGGCATCCAGCTGTTGCGGGTGTTTATGGATGTTGAGAATGCTTCCAAGGACAACTTGATGTGGATGTTGATCATCCACCTGACGTTCGTGGTCTCTGGTGTATTGCTGGCGCTGATGGATTATTTGGTGGCCAAGGCTTATGCGTTGAAAAAATAAGCGGGCTCAACATAGGTCTTAAAAACAACAAAGCCATCCGACAAGGGATGGCTAGTACATATTCATTTTTATTTGGGACGCATTTATACACAACGTTGCGGCATAAATTTACGGTTTAGGGCAAATTTAGTTTTTAGTGTGCCGCAGCGATTTGTGTGGATGTCAGGCCCTGCAAGTGCACAGGCGGAACGTTTGCGGTTTGGATCACAAAGAAGGCAACCACTGCACCGTAAATCAAAGTCTTGATCATCGTCTTTCTCCTTATTGTCTTGCGTTTCGATGATTGAAATTTACAGGAGGTCTTTCCCCCGCACAATCAAAAATGCATGGCTGAGAAAAAACGGCAGGTTTCTGCGGTTTTTTAAAAGTTCACCGCTTATCTGATATTTACGTTTAATTTCAATGTGGTAATAAGTTTATTTAGGGCATGTTATGCGCTCGATACCACCCTGACGCGGGTATGGTATTCGGCATACGCATGACTGGACCCTCTTCACTTTGTCGTGAAGGCAAAAAGGGGCGCATGGCAGCCATGCGTCAGGTGCATTGCCAGGGCGCTAATTTAGGGTTTTTAAGGTTGAGGTTTGCTGAGCTTTAAAGAGGCGTGTTCGAAGACAGCACGTCTTCAAGGGTGTGCTTTTCTAAGGTCGTCATGAACGCCAAGCGCGCTTCGTGCAACACACCTTTCAGGCGACAATCATCAATCAACGGACARGTATTGGTRTCRCGGTTAAARCATTCTTGGATRTCCATGTGCGGTTCGGTRTTTTTSACCACATCGGAAATACGGATRTCTTTRGGGTCCATTKYCAAACGYACACCGCCAGATTTSCCSCGSACGGTTTTYACAAARCCAAGGGMACCTAAATTATGCACCACCTTAANCATGTGATTKCGYGAWACGCCRTARTGTTCYGAAATCTCTGWAACCGTAACCAAACGCTCGGTTTTYTTGGCCAGATAGAGCARCGCGCGGAGTGARTAATCTGTATATGATGTAAGTTGCATGTKTKKTTTTTTCAWTTTTTGACTTGCGRATRTATTATATAACATGTATYCAGCYTRCATCTATTAAAAANACATGGAAATCTGAATATAANTTCAGWACATGCAACWGAGGGGNACTYAWKAATGTTTTGTTACCAATGTGAACAAACCACCCGCACGGAYACATCTGTCGGTTGCGACAGTGAACGCGGAAACTGTGGTAAAGACGCTCAAACGTCTGATTTGCAAGATCTTTTGATCTATGCGGTTAAAGGCATAGCCCAATATAACCAATTGGCGCGTGAAAATGGCAAAGCCGACAAGGACGCCTCTGCGTTCATCTTGAAAGCCATGTTCGCCACCTTGACCAACGTTAACTTTAACGCCGGCCGTTTTACAACGATGTTGCAAGAAGCCTCTGTCATTCGGGATCGTGTTAAGGTTGCTGCGGGCGATAAAGCGGCTACGGCAACGGGGCCTGCAACTTGGGTTATTCCTGCAGAAGTTGGCGAATTATTGGCCGAAGCCGAAATCGCGGACGTTCGTAAAGGCCAAGCCGAAGTTGGTGAAGATATTATCGGCCTGCGCGCTTTGATTTTGTATGGTGCCAAGGGCGTATGTGCTTATGCATTCCACGCTTTGATGTTGGACCAAGAAGACGACGCTGTTTACGAAGGCATCGAAAAATCTTTGGCATTCTTGGCGGCTGAACCTAAAGACGTTGATGCTTTGGTTGGCGAAGCTTTGGCACTGGGTCACGTAAACCTGCGCGTCATGGAAATGTTGGACGCTGGCAACACCGGAAAATTTGGTACACCTGAACCCAGCCAAGCACGTGTAACACCTGTTGCGGGCAAAGCGATTTTGGTCAGTGGTCACGATATGGCTGATTTGGCTGCGTTGTTGGAACAAACCGAAGGCACAGGCATTAATGTCTATACCCACGGTGAAATGCTTCCGGCACACAGCTATCCAAACTTGAAAAAATACGATCACTTGGTTGCGAACTATGGCGGCGCTTGGCAAGATCAGCAAACTGAGTTTGCAAACTTCCCCGGCCCAATCTTGATGACATCGAACTGCATCATTGAACCCGGTCCTTCTTATAAGCAACGTATCTTTACGGCTGGTCCCGTGGGTTGGCCTGGTGTCCGTCACCTTGAAAATTATGACTTCTCAACGTTGATCCAAGCGGCTAAAGCCACACCTGGTTTTGCCGAAGATGGCGAAGACAAATCCATCACCGTTGGTTTTGGACGGGACGCGGTTCTTAGCGTTGCGGGTACGGTTGTTGATGCGGTTAAAGCAGGAGCGATCAAACACTTTTTCTTGGTTGGCGGTTGTGACGGTGCAGATACAGGCCGGAATTATTATTCTGACTTCGTTGAACAAACACCTGACGATACCATCATCTTGACCTTGGGCTGTGCTAAGTACCGCTTTAATGATCAAGACCTTGGCGACATCGGTGGCATTCCACGTCTGTTGGACATGGGTCAATGCAACGATAGTTATTCGGCCGTTCAAGTGGCTGTAGCCTTAGCAGACGCCTTTGAATGTGAAGTCAATGATTTGCCATTGTCGATGATTATTTCTTGGTTCGAGCAAAAGGCCGCCGCCGTGCTGCTGACGTTGCTGGCCTTGAACATCAAGGGCATCCGTCTCGGACCGACGCTTCCTGCGTTCATCACACCCGCTGTGTTGGATGTTTTGGTTGAAGCCTTTGACATTAAAGCCAACACAACACCAGAAGCTGATTTGGCTGCGATCCTTCAAAAAGCTAGCTAATACCAACTCAGTCGATTAAAAAGGCCGGAACGGGGCAGTCTCGCTCCGGCCTTTTTTTATTTTTCCTGATTCCTGAAGAAGAGCTTTCATGTCACAGACACACACCATCAATCTGACCACGCGCGATCACAAAGAAATTTCCTTTCCCTGTGGCGAAGGCGAACATTTGATCGAAGCCGCAGCCAAGGCCAACATCACCTTGCCGTCCAGTTGCTTAGAAGGCAATTGTGGAGCGTGTCACGGAAACTGCAAAAGTGGCGACCATGAATTGAAATCACATCGTAAAGATGCTCTGCCCAAAGAAGACGGTGCAATTTTGATGTGTCGGACGTATCCAAAGGCGGATTTGTCCATCGAAGTCTCCGCCGATATGGCCCACATCACGTCCGGCCCGATTGCCGAACGCACCTGTGAAGTTATCGAAGTTTCTAATATCGGTGGTGCCGTTCGGCGCTTGGTGATGAAAGTTCTGCCCGACGAAAATGGCGATATGGGGCCCCAATTCGAAGCCGGACAATATATGGAACTGCAAATTCCCGGCAGTGATGTGAAAAGAGCTTATTCCTTGGCCAATGCCCCCAACTGGGATGGCACCTTGGAATTTCTCATTCGTTTGCAACCCAATGGAAAATTTTCGTCTTGGTTAGAAGACAAAGCGTCCGCGGGTGATAAACTTCAAGTCAAAGGTCCCGAAGGGGCTTTTGTTATGCAAACCGGAACCTTGAGCGCGCGGCGTTTTGTCGCGGGCGGCACGGGCGTTGCCCCGATGTTTGCGATGTTGCGGCAAATGGCTGAATTTCAAGAAGGCAATGATTCTCACCTTTATTTTGGGGTCAACACCGAAGACGACTTGTTCTGTATGGATCAAGTCGAAGACCTTAAAAAATTGCTTCCGAACTTGACCGTTACCGTTTGTGTTTGGAAACCGGGCAACGATTGGCAAGGTTACACGGGATCTCCCGTGGATGCGTTCGCCGCCGACCTCAAAGCGGATGTGGAAAAAGGCTTAAAGCCAGAAGTCTACCTGTGTGGTCCTCCGGGCTTGGTCGATGCCACCGAAGAAGCTTCCGCTGCGGCCGGCTTGTCTCACGATAACGTTTATTGTGAACGCTTCTTGCCAGCGTAACCGTCCCGACAAAATTTAAAAACGAACGTTTCTGAGGAATACCCACGGTTGCCCGCCTTTTGAAAAAAAGGCGGGCAACTTCGTTTTGGGGGGAATGGTCGGTTATGCCCGCTAAAATGGGATGATTATCCGTTCGTGTGCGAATCACGAACAGGTAACGAATCGTTTTTGATCTTAAACAGAAAAAATGGGATTTAAGACCATTTTGTTCTACACAAAAATAATAACCATAATTAGACTATGGTTAACATGGCATGTATTTTAGGCATGGTCTTAAAGTTAGTGTAATATAACTAACTGAATTTATTCAATTAAGTTATCTATATTCATTTCAAATAGAAATGGGCTGAGCTACATACATTGGTATGCGAAAGGTTTTCTTAAAGACAATAATCATAAAATGGTTTTATAAAGATCTCATAATTGTGAAGACAAATGGATTATTTTGAGGGGTAGGGATACAAAATGGCACCAGATACCACTTTGACAGGGGTCGAAAGAACCTTTGAGACAGACGAAATTATCGTCAGCAAAACGGATACCAAGGGTCGTTTGACCTATACCAATAAAATCTTTTTGACATTGGCAAGCTATACAGAAGAAGAATGTATTGGCCAGCCGCATAGTATGATCCGTCACCCCGACATGCCGCGCTGTATTTTTAAATTATTGTGGGACACCATCGCAAAAGGTCATGAGATTTTTGCGTACGTGATTAATCGCTCTAAAAATGGTGATCATTATTGGGTCCTCGCCCACGTCACGGCAGACCTAGATTCAACCGGAAATATTGTTGGCTATCACTCCAGCCGCCGGGTTCCGTCGAAAAGTGCCCTCACCGTCATCCAGCCCCTTTATGCCAAATTAAAGGCCGAAGAAGACAGGCATACCGATCGCAAGGTGGGACTTGAGGCTTCAATGGCAATGGTCACGGGTATTTTAAGCGATGCGAACATTAATTATGACGAATTCATCTTTTCCGTCATTAACGGGTAACAGGGGGACACATCATGTTAAATATTAAAACCATTCAAGGCCAAGGCCTTCTCGCGTCCCTGATTTCCGGGTTAATTTTTGTGATTGTTGCTGGCATGGGGATTTTTGGGCTAACGCAGTTGTCATCGGCG
This sequence comes from Rhodospirillaceae bacterium, assembly GCA_002732845.1. Classification (GTDB taxonomy): domain Bacteria; phylum Pseudomonadota; class Alphaproteobacteria; order Rhodospirillales; family Magnetovibrionaceae; genus JANLGW01. The sequence continues at coordinate 24,523 of NVSZ01000009.1, read as the reverse complement.
ATTGATGATATGGCCGCAAAGACCGATAAAAAGGTTGCCCATATTGCCCCGCTAACCGAAGCCGCAAACAGCATTCAATTTGATGTGGTTCAGGTTCAGCAGTGGCTGACCGATATTTCGGCCACGCGTGGATTAGATGGCTTGAATGACGGTTTTGACGTAGCCGCAACCTTTGCCACAAAATTCAATGAAGATGTAAAACGCGCCTTAATCCATGCCGAACATCTTAATAAGGCAGCAAAAAGCGCCGATGAGCATAGCACTTTGGATTTGAACGGGGTGATCAGCACGTTGCGTGAAATGCAGGCGTCGTTCCCCGCTTATTATCAAACCGGGCAAAAAATGGCCAAGTCATATATTGAATTCGGTCCTGTTGGCGGCAACAAGATGATGGCTTCGTTCGATGGAACGGCTGCAGAAATTGGTGGGCAGGTCGAACAGTTAATGACGATGGTWAAGGACTTGGACCGTACCGATTCAGATAAAATGGTCGCCACCGCCGAAGCCGCCCGAAGCGAAGCCGAATTTCAGATCTATATGCTGATTGGCTTATTTGTTGTGGGCATCTTGATTCTCGCTGGGGTCACACGGTTCACAAATAAAGTGTTGAAGATTGTCACCGTGGTATCTGAATCCTTGAACAATGCGCGCCTGGGTAAATTGGGAACGCGTATCTGTGGCATTAAAGGTCAGGGGGCCGATGCGGATTTGCAGCACAACTTTAATCAGTTGATGGACATCAGTGAAGCTTATGTGCGTGAAATTCGCGCCTCTATGGATTTTGTCAGCCGTGGAAAATATTACCGCACCATCTTAGCCGAAGGCATGACGGGTAATTTCTTGTCCAGCACCAGTCGCGTCAACAACGCGGTCGAACAAATGGGTGCAAAGGTAAAAGATTTTACCGTTATTGCCGATAAATTCGAAGTGGATATGAAGGGCGTGGTGAACACCGTGACCTCTGCGGCGGCTGAATTACAAGGCACCGCACGAAGCATGGAAAGCACGGCGACGGTCACCAGTGAAAAAGCAAATGTTGTGGCCTCTGCAGCCGACGATGCTTCTTCGAACGTGCAAACGGTGGCGTCTGCAGCCGAAGAATTATCGGCGTCGATTTCTGAAATTAGCCGCCAAGTGGGGCAGTCTTCTGAAATTGCAAGCCAAGCCGTGGTTGATGCGGATAAAAGCCGTGAAAATGTTCAGGGTCTGGCGGAATCAGCCGCAAAAATTGGCGAAGTCATCAGCTTGATTTCYGACATTGCGGAYCAAACCAACYTGTTGGCTTTGAATGCRACGATYGAAGCGGCSCGYGCGGGYGAAGCCGGWAARGGMTTTGCCGTTGTGGCTTCGGAAGTGAAAAACCTTGCCAACCAAACCGCCAAGGCGACGGAAGAAATCAGCCAACATGTGGGCGGCGTTCAAGATGCCACCGACGAAGCGGTTCGGGCAATTAAAGGCATTGGTTCAACGATTTCCAGAATTGATGAAGCCTCGACCGCCATTGCTTCGGCTGTCGAAGAACAAGGTGCGGCAACCCAAGAAATTGCGCGCAATGTTGAACAGGCGGCCAATGGCACCAACGAAGTGACTTCGAATATTACCGAAGTGACCGAGGGCGCAGCTGAAACCGGACATGCGGCGAAAGAAGTCCTGACCGCAGCGGATGAATTGGCCCGCCAAGGGGACGTTTTGGGCCGTGAAATGGATTCGTTTTTGGTTGAACTCAGAAAGACGATTTAGCGTTCTTGTAACGCGGTTTCAAGAGAGCCCATAAACGGTGAGGCGATGTATTCCATCACGGATCTTGATCCGGTGACGATGGAACACATGACTTGAACGCCGGGAACCAAGCGGTACGTTTCACCTTTGCTTTCGAACACATCCGTCACAGTTTTGATGCGGACCTTATAATAGGTTGCGCCATCGGGGCCTTCGACGGTGTCGGGGCTGATGTGAATGACTTCGCCATCCAGTGGGCCGAACCTAGCACCATCACTAGAAGCCAAGGAAACCCGAGCGTGTTGTCCCACATGAACATAACCGACGTCGTTGGGTGGCAGCTTGGCTTCGATCACCAAGGAATCGCCAATCGGGACAATGTCGGCGATCTTGCCTCCGGGCTGAATAACGCCGCCACGGGTGACCACATGCAACGTCATGACGACGCCGTCAACGGGCGAAACCACAACGGATCGGTTTAGGCTGTCGGCGAACTTGCGGCTGCGATTGGTGAGTTCTTGTAAAGATCGGCKTTTGTCTTCTAGGTGTTGGCGGGCCTCAACCCGAAAGCGGCCTTCGACGGCTTCAAGACTCAAAAGTTCTTGTTCTACGGCGGCTTGCAAACGGGCCAATGCTGCCGTGTCTTCGGAGCGCGTCCCTTGCAGGTTCGCGAGTTCTTTTAAAAGATTCAAGTGTAACATGCGGTTGGTAAGTTCGTCTTCTAACAGGCCCTCGCTGATTTTGACTTGTTCGTTGATGAGTTTCAATTTTGCCTGGGTATTGGCCAGCCGCGCGGAAATTTCATCGCCTTCGCGTTTGCGTTGGTTGACCAAGGCCTTTTGCACATTTAAATCATTGGTTAATTGAAGGCGTCTAGACGAGAATAGGTCTTGAGCCTGAACTGTGAATTGAGGATGGTCGGTGGTAAAACCATCGGGGAAGGTGATCTTTTCGGCACCTTGGACGTCTGCGGTCAGGCGTGCAACGTCTGCGGTCAGGGCCAAAATGCGGACATTTAATTCATCTACATCGGCACCGCTGGCGGTGGATTCCAAAACCATTATGGCCTGCCCGGCTTTGACCCGATCACCTTCGCGGACCGGAATTTTGGCGACAATGCCACCTTCAAAATGCTGCACGGTTTTGACTTGTGACGAAGGCACAACTTCGCCCACGGCAAAGCTGACAACATCCAAACGGCCAACAATCGTCCAGCCCAAAAAGGCAAGGATCATGGCGATCAAGGCCACCAAAAACATATGGGTTTGGTGTTTGATTTCTAAGGCGGGTATTTTAGCCATTGGACTTCACCCCTGTATAGGTCACGGTCGCCTGTGGTTTTTTTGCGGGAGATTTTTGGGGCTTAGGGGTTAAAATTTGGGGTATGGGTTTTACATTTAAATCCAAAATTAGCGGTGCGCCTTGAATAATATTGCGGTCATGAGACAGTGCAATGATCGTGCATCCGCGTTGGTTCAGCGCATTCATAACTTTTGAAATTTGCTGGGTACCTTCGGCGTCTAGGCCTTCGGTGGGCTCGTCTAAAATCACCAACTGACCTTCGGACGCCAACGCTCGGGCCAACGCCAAACGACGACGAATGCCCAACGACAAATCTCGTCCTCCGGCGATCAGTTGGGTGTCAAAGCCATGTTGAGATTGGGCAAAATAGCTTTCCAGTCCGGCGTCACGAATGACCTTATTAAGCCCGGCTTCGTCCATGGTTGGGGCATAGGCCAAGATATTGTCGCGCACCGTGCCGTTAAAAAAACTGGGTTCTTGGGGCAGGTAAATAATTTGCCGCCGCCACCATTCGGGGGCGACTTGGGCAAGATCAACACCATCAACTAAAATTTGCCCGCGCGTGGGTTTTAACAAACCAACCAGCAAACGCGCGAGCGAGGTTTTACCCATGCTGTTGGCACCAGTGACCACGCACAAGGAACCGGGCTGAAGTTTCAGGTTTATGGATTCAAACAGCGGTGTCGGTTGGCCCGCATAAGCAAAGCCCAAATCTTTAAGTTCAACAGCCCCTTTATAAAGGCCCAAGGCCGATCCATCGCGGGCTTCACGGGGCAGGCGGGCAAAGTTTTCGACCACTTGAATGGACGTTGTAGCCTTGGCGATGACTGCGGCCGATTGGGTGATGCGAATAATCGGTGCCAAGGTCCGGGCCGCCAAGATATTTGCCCCGATCAACAGCCCCACGTCTAAATCACCCGCAACAACCAACATGCCGCCAACCGCAATGGTCGCCGTGGACAGCAAAGCCTGAACCGCGATAATTGTATTTTGCTGGCTGCCTTGGCGTTTGGCCATGGTGGTACGGGCTGTTTCCAAGGAATCCAAAACCGCCGACCATCGTTTGCGCAGGAAACTTTCGGCGGTAAAGGCGCGCACTGTATCTGGGTCGCTGAGAACGGAATCCAAAAGGCCTTGGCGCTGGGCAAGATGGCCTTGCATGGATTGGGTCGGTCCTTTCATGGCCCAGAAATTGACCAGACCTAAGATACAGACAAGGATCGCAAAGATAAACGTGATCAGCGCCAATGGGGGGCTTAACAACAACAACGCCCCCAAAAAAACTGCGGCAAATGGCAAGTCCAAATACGCCGCCATGCTGGGCGCGCTATAGGCTTGTTGTACGGCATCGGCGGCGGCGGCGGCTTCGCGTTTTTGTCCGGGGGACAGTTGCGCCAAGGCATCGCCCCGCGCGCACGTCAAAACCTCATAAGAGCTGGCGGCATAGGCTCGATCAAACGGTTTAGCCAAGGCATCGGCCAAGGTTAAACGGATTTGACGAAACGCAAATTCAAAAACGATGGCGATTAAAACGCCGCCGACCAAGGTCATTAAGCTGGCATCAACGCCGTGGGCCACATAACGGTTGAGGACTTGGATGACAAAAAGCGACGACGCCAAGGCCAAAATATTGGCAAACAAAGACGCACCCAGCAATTCAAAAGTTACTAAGGGAAAAGCTTTTAGGCGTTTGAAAAGTTCGCTCACGCTATCATCGTCCTACATTCTGTACTCGGATTTAAGATCCAATCAGAGTCTACTGTAACACGGATAGGTCCAGTTGCCCGATAACGTTAAGCACGGTCAATTTTGCGATGGCGACATCGGTCATGGCGCGGTCTGCGGCGGATTGTGCGTTGATCAGGGATGTTTCACCGGCCAAAATATCCATCAAAGAGCGTTGCCCCAAAGCCTGTTCTTTGCGCCCCAGAGCCAAGAACTCTGCCGCGATATTGGCTTGATTGCTTAGAAATTCGGCATTATCGCGAGACGTTTGCAAGTTTTGCCAAGCGTTACGCGCCTGTTCTTCGATTTGATCGCGGGCGTCTTTCAAGCGGCTGTTGGCGGCGGCATGCCCAGATTTTGAGGCTTGCAAGGTGCTGGCAGCGGTTAGCCCCATATTAAAATCAAAGGTCAATTCAACCTTGATCAGGCTTTCCGTTTTGAGGCCTTCGGTGCCGCCGACGTCGCGTTTGTATTTTTGTTCCGCGCTCGCTGAGATCACCGGGCGATAGCCACTGGCAAAGCTGCTGTCGATGGCGGTGTTGGCGATTTCGGCCAAGAGGGCGGTTGCTCTGACCTGAGGATTGTTTTCTAAGGCCTTTGTTACGATGGTTTCTTCATCATTGGGGATCGCGACATCGCTGACATTGGGTTGTTCAAGGGTTGTAAAATTCGCAGGGACTTCATGAAATAACGCGCGATAACGGTTCACGGCCTGACGCAGAGCGCCATTGGCCCGCACCCGTGCGGCCTGAACCCCGGCCAATTGAGTTTTCGATTGCAAGACTGACGTTGCTAAACCCGATCCCCGTCTGACCCGAGCATTTTCCAATTCCGTTTGGCGTTTAATGCTGGTTTCGCTTTCTTCTTGATAGCTTAAAACCCGGGCGGCGCTGGCTAAGTTCAATTGCGCGGTGAGGGCTTCTAACAAAAGATTTTGCTTGGTCAGTTCCAAGGCGACCTCGGCCTGATTAATCGATAACCCGGCGCTGCCAACGGTGGCGGCTGTTGCGCCAAAATCCCACAACGTTTGGCTCACGCTGATATCAAGTTCGCGTTGAGCCATAGAGGTTTCCGTTGAAGTACCTTGTGGATTGCGGGTGTAAATATTTTCGTTACCGACATTTGCGGTGAGGCTCACGGTTGGAAAATATCCGCCTTGGGCTGTGTTGAGACCGGACCGGGCGGCATTTAAATCAGCTTCGGCCGCTTTGATGCGTTCGTGACTGCTCAATAGGGCTGACAACATATCGGTAAGGCCTGCGGCTTGTGCAGGTCCAGAAATCGATACGGCAAAAACACTGCCCAGTAAAATTGCCTTGAGTTTAGAGGAAATAGTCACGAAAGGTCTCTCCACCTCATTTTTCTGCACAACTCTTTTGGTTATACATTTATCTACACTTGATACCGCTAAAAGTCTAATAATTCGTAAGGATTCAAACAATTGCGAAATCAACGGCGTCTAAGTTTGCCAGATCGCCAGTAACGTTTGTAAATGTTGCGATGTTCGCTCCTTGTAGTCCCGTGGAAAGGTTGGTTGTATAATGCACGCTGCCAACGTTGTTCATACCGATATCATTAAAGACGATGATGGCATTGTTCGCTGTTGCCGCTGCGCCTACTAAAGCGGTTAAGGCATTGCTAAGACCACCCGCTGTACCCCCGGTCAAAACAATAATATTGGCGGCTACATTTGACAGCGTTAGCGCGGTCGCAGTTCCATCCCAGATAATTTCTTCATAGATGATTGTCCCCAAACTAAAGGCGTTTGTAAATTGGATCTTGTCGCCGTCTCCGCCGCCGCTGCCAAAAGCAGTCGCGCCACTGAAATCAGAAATCGCGTCCCCGGGCAGACCCCCGTCAAAAATGGCGTTGTATTTGAAAATATCCGCCCCCGCGCCCCCGTACAGACTATCGCTATCACCACCGCCGGTAATGGTGTCGTTACCCACACCGCCAAAGATGATGTCGCTCTGCGCAGAACCCGCAATTGCGTCGTCTCCGGCTCCGCCGAAAATGATACTACCGAAGGTTGATATGGCCGCAGGCGTTTGGCCTATTGGGTTTGTGGTCAGATAGCTTAAAGTCTGCCCCGTAGCAACGCTCAAGCTATCACCGCCTGTGGTCCCGGAAAGAATATAGCCAAATCCGTTGTCGGTTTCCGTCATATTGATGCGTTGGCGCGCGGCACTGCCATCGCTGGCGAAGACCTGTTCAATGGAATTTAAGGCGATGGTTCCGGTAATGGTTTGGTCGCTGTTTGAATACGTCGCAATCTTAGTCGACATGTCCAAAACCATTTGGATGTTGTGGAGATTTGTGAAGGTGATTTCATCGGTGCCAACCCCACCGTCAATGGTGTCGTTTCCGCCCAAGGTGGTGCCTTGGTTCATCGTAAATTGGGTATTGCCCGGCCCACCAACCAAATGATCATTGCCAAGGGACGCAATAAGTATCTCATTAAAGGTGCTGGTGGTGTTGAGCGTTTTTATAATAATAGGATCGAGGGGCGGCGGCGGCGGCAGTAATGGCAACGGCAACGGCGGCGGCATATCARTTATTATGCCGCTGATGATGTCTAGAGCAACAAGGTCAATAATTGGGTCTGGCGGCGGCGGCGGAGGTGGGTCTTCTCCGGTCGGACCTTTAAGGATAACGTCTGCCATTTGGGCAAGGATGTCTTGGCTTGCGGCCCCGACCGTATAGGCTGGGTCAACAAATCCGGTTTGCACAAATTGTGTAAAAACCTGTTGCTGGGTGACCGCTGCGCTTTGGGCCAGAGTGCTAAATTGTGCGGTTTGCTCGGCTTGGATTTGCGCTTGGTCCGCGTCTTGTTGGGCTTGATCGGCAACGTCGCCTTGGGCTTGGGCTTGCAAAGCGGCGGCATCGGCTTGTTGTTGAGCCTCTGCGGCTTGAGTACCTTCGGCGTCGGCCTGGGCCTGCGCTTCTTCCGCCAGTGCTTGAGCCTCGTCGGCTTGAACTTGCAAAGCTTCAGCCTTGGCGATGGCTTCTGCGTCGCCAAGGGCTTCGGCATCGGCCTTTGCGGTCTCGGCTTCGGCGGTGAGGTTTTCGGCATCGGCTTTGACCGCATCAGCATCAATTTGTGCTTGATCGGCATCGGCCTGAGACTGTTCGGCTTGTTCGCCCGCTTGCTTGGCTTGTTGTTGCGCGGCGTCGGCATCTTGTTGGGCTTGGGCGGCGTCTTGATCGGCTTTTTGGGATTGGCGGGCGGCGTCCTGGGTGTCTTGTTCCGCCTTTTGCGCCACGGCTTTGACCAAATTGGTCAAGGTCGCGCCATAATTTTGTTGAATAGCTTGCGGCGCTAAAAAGAACAGGGGTGCGGGGGCCACTGTGGCGCTGAATATGGTGGTGCTGGCCCCGGCTTGGTTTAAAACCATGGTGCCGCCGCCATTGGAAATCACCAGTTCACCAACATTGCCATCAACGTCTGTGATCAGGGTGATCGAATTGGGTTGACCGTCAGGCGCGGCTTCGCCCAACAGGGTCGAGCCCCGTACACCGATGGTATTGGTCGGGGTCGAAAGCACCATGGCGTCGGGTGATGTTTTGGCAATTTTACCACTGACAAACGAAAATACGCCTTGCACGATTTGGGCGCTAAAGATGCCCGTTTGGCTGCCGGGGTCATAGACCATTTCGTCCATCACGATGCGCCCGTTTTCGCTCAGTGTGAAAATGGTATCATCGACAAAAACAACGCTGGTGTTGGCCTTTGGCCCGGTTTCTAAGACATCGCCTTGGTAAATGGAAGCCCCTAAAGTTAGGGTTTCTTGCGCACCGTCGGCATGGGTAACCGTAACTTGGCCTTCGCTTTCATTGACTTGGCCAATGGGGGCGCCCAGCGTATTGACTTGGGCTTGGCCAACTTGTCCGAGTTGGGCCACCATGTTTGGGGCCAAAGGCCCCGCAAGCGTGGTCAAAAGCTCGGCCGTTAAGATCGCGCCGTGGGCGGTTTCTAAGGCCGGGGGATAGGCAAAGGTGAAAAAATTTTCGACCACAAAATGTGCGCCGGACGGGGTTTCAATCAACAGGTCCGATGCGGTGCGGCTAAAATCGGCGCTGAGGAATTTTTCGCCAGCGGGCAAGGTTAAGGTGCTGCCCTGGGGCGTGTGGTGGATGCTGGACCAAGAAACAGGCTGCCAAGACGTATCAGAAGACGCACCAAAAGATGCATCAAGCGTGTCAGCATCTGCGCTGTTCGTCATGTTTGGGAATGGTCCTTCCATGGCCTCCTCCTGATCTTGTCTTTATATATACTTTATATATACGTTTTTGGCCTGATTGTCATCGTATTGTTGTGGTGTTCGTAGCTTACCAGGATGCACATTTGCCATCGGCAAGATACGGGCTATCGGGCGCGTCTATTTTGGCATGCAAAGTGTTAATTTCTTTTGTATGACGATCCATAACGCGACCGATGATCGCGCGAAGGCGTTTTTGAAAGACTTGTTTGCCCCGGGTCATGGTGGTGGTTTTCAAGGTTCTGGACCTTTGAATATCCTGTCTTAATTCAGAATTTAAAATGGCCGCGTACTTGCGTACCGCCCCACGGTTGACGTTGACGTGGGCCATTTCATGGCGAAGCACAACGTTATATTGGCAACTGCCTCGGCCATATTCCCTGGGCAGATGAACCAACAGTTTGCGATGGCCAAATCGCACCTGCAGATCGCTCAAAGATATGCACACGGGACCGTTGGGTTCTTTGAGGCCTGTAAATTTGGCGGACATCGACGCTTCGACAAGGCTTTGCGTCATGCCGTGGGTGGTTTTGCCCTTTTGATGCAGGCCTTTTCGGTTTGCCATAGAATTGATTTGGCGCAGGCTTTTTGATGTTGAAAGATTGTGTTGCGGGTCTAAAACGTGCACCTGAATGTTTGGAAACGGTGCCGTGGGGCAAGCCGTCGCCGCCCCGGCCGATAAGGGGGCCATAGCCATCAGCAAAAACAATCCAGCGGTGAACAGATGTATTTTCATKSTCTAAACATARKRCATTRTGAAAAGATTAAAAGTGACACGGTGCAYAGGGATGCGCATATTGTAAAAAACACGATCCACAAAAGAGTTTCAAATCATGTCCTTTTCCCTTTCCGCCCTGCCTAAGTTTTCCGTCGGTTGTGGTGTTTTAAGTCAGTTGGTGCCGGAAATTCAAGGCTTTGGCCAGAACGTATTGCTGGTCATGGGGGCGAAGTCTTTTGTGCATTCAAAAGCTTGGCAGGMCTTAAAAACCGAGCTTCGGGCCGCGGACCTTGATCCGACGATTTTGCACATTACGGGCGAGCCTTCCCCCGCAACGATCGRTGACGCTGTGGTCCTTTATAAAGATCAAAATTTTGACGTTGTGGTGGGTATTGGTGGCGGCAGTGCTTTGGACGCGGCAAAAGCCATTGCCGGATTGTTGAAACCGAAAAATTCCGTGATGGACCATTTAGAAGGGGTCGGGCCAGAGCTGCCTTACGAAGGCCCCGCAACGCCGTTTATCGCCGTGCCGACCACGGCGGGTACGGGCAGTGAAGCGACCAAAAATGCGGTGCTCAGCCGTTCTGGTCCAGATGGATTTAAAAAATCATTTCGCGGGGATGCGTTGGTGGCGCGGTTGATTTTGGTGGACCCCGATTTGCTGATCACGTGCCCTAAATCGGTCACCGCCGCCAATGGCATGGATGCCTTTACGCAATTGTTGGAAAGCATCGTATCAATACGTTCTAACCCCGTAAGCGAAGCTTTGGCGTGGTCCGGACTGGACCGTTTTAACCAAGGCTTTTGGGATATGTGGCTGGCCGCCCCAAAGACTGCTGGGGATGAAGGCATTGATACCCAGCGCGCCCGTGATGCGCGGGAACACATGGCCTATGCGGCGTTGATGAGCGGTCTTTGCTTGGCCCAAACCGGATTGGGCAGCGTGCATGGCTTGGCCCAACCGCTGGGCTCATTATTTCCGATCCCCCATGGTGTGGTGTGTGGCACGTTGGTGGCAGAGGCCACCGATATTAATATTCAAGCGCTCATCAAACGCCAACCGGACAGTGAAGCCCTGACAAAATATGCCCGCGCGGGGCAGCTGTTGGCGGGCGGAACGGTCAGTGGTAACGATGCCTTGGAGGCTTTGGTTCGGTATTTAAGGGATTGGACCGAACGCTTGGATTTGCCGCGTTTGTCGGCTTTTGGCGTTACGAAAACGGATATTTCCACCATCGTTGCCAACAGCCGGGGGTCCAGCATGCAAACCAATCCGATTGCCTTGACCGATGCGGAAATTGCCGAATTGGTCCAGCGTCGTCTTTAACGGTCGATTTCGACCTTAATTGGGCCACGGATGTGTAAATCTCTCTGGGCGTAAGGGAAATGTACGCCGTTTTCTTGATACAAATCCCAGACCTTTAAATAAATCTGACTTTTGATGTTGGATACGCCCTTAGCCGCGTCATTAATCCACACCCGCAATTCCAGATCGACAGAACTTTCGCCATAACTTTTCACCAGACATTGTGGCTGTGGGGCTTTTAAAATGCGATCAAAACTGGATGCGGCTTCGATGGCGAGTTCGATGGCCTGATGCAAATCACATTCATACGAGACGCCGAACGGCAAACGCAGACGCACATTATTGTTGGAATGGGACCAGTTTTCCACCGGCAGATTAATCAGTTCTTCGTTGGGGATCAGGTGTTCGATACCATCACGAGTGACCACCGAAACATACCGCGCGCCGATGGAATTGATCCAGCCATAGGTGTTGTTAATAGCAATTACATCACCGGGTTTGACCGATCTGTCCAGCAACAAGATGATGCCACTGAACAGGTTGGCGACGACTTTTTGCAGGCCCAAGCCAACCCCCAAACCCAACGCTCCGGAAAACACCGTCAGCGCCGTTAAATCCACGCCGACGGAATTCATCGCCACCAAAATGGCAATGGCGATGAACAGGACCCGGATCAGTTTGCCAAACAAAACCTGTAAAGACGGGGTTAAATGGGGCAGCGCGCGCAAACGCCGTTCGACCAAACGCGCGGCGGCATTGGCCAGCCACAAAAAGGCGATCAGAGCAAATAAGGTCTTGGCAACACCCAACAAAGACAAGCGGAAATCGCCCATATTCACGGCCAGCAAATCCATAAAGGCTAAGGTTGGGTCCAACAAGCCAACGATGTCCAGCGCCGCCACGGTCCACACCGAAATAGCAACCGCGCGCGACCACCAGGGGTCAACAATGAAATTTAGGACCAGACGAATAATCACCCATGCGGTGAGCAGACTGACGCCAATTTCGAAAATAGCCCCCGGCCAGCTCAGTTGGCGGGCCGCCAATTGCGCGGTGCCGACCATCATCAGCCACGACATCGGCATCACCAACGGCATCAGCATGACGTCCAGTTGGGACCGATAGCGTTTGACCCAGTCGCCACCCCAGCTGCCGTCTAAGACCTTGCCAAGGATAAGTTGCAGGCGGGATTCGATGGTCCGCGCCAAGACATAGGCCAAGATCACCAGCGTGATCTGCATAAGATTTGGGATCACCAAGATATGGGCTTGGGTCCAAGCCAGAATGTCGCTCGCCAATTGGCGAATCAGGGGGAAGTCGATGAACTGTTCCACACGCACCTCTAATTATCGTTGATATCAGGGTAAAGCATTTTACGAATATTAAAAGGGCTTGAATTTTTGAACATCAGGAGTATTTGTGTTTCATGAGTGATCCCGTAAACCCAAAATACCCAACCGTGCGCGCCGCCTTNNGGGGCGGTGTGCGCGAAGCCGTGGGGGTGCCGATGTTGATCATGGGGGCCAGCTTTTTGGGCTTTGGTTCGATGATCAAAGATATTAATTGGTCGGTGTGGCATGCGTTGTTATCGACCCTGACCACATGGGCGTTGCCGGGTCAAATCGCCATGGTCGAAATGGCCTCCACAGGGGCCCCCTTGATCGCGATTGTTTTGGCGGTGGGCTTTATCAATGCTCGGTTGCTGCCCATGTCGGCAACGTTGCTGCCCCATGTGCGCCACCCCAATATTCCCGGTTGGGTGTATTATGCTGTGGCGATGATTATTGCCGCGACCAGTTGGGTCGGCACCATGCGCCGCTTGCCCGACCTGCGCCAAGATCAAAAGCTTGCTTTTTTGTTGGGCTATGGATTGTTGCTGTATTTGGGCTCGCCCCTGTTTACGGTGATTGGCTATGAATTGGCGGGATCGGTTCCTTTGCCCGTGAAACTGACGTTGGTGTTTATCAATCCGTTGTATTTTATGTTGCTTTTTTTACAGGACTTAAAAGATCCTGGGCGCGTGATGGCGCTTGTTTTTGGGGCGGTTTTGGGTCCGCTGACCTTTATGTTGAGCCCCGATTGGACGTTGGTGATTACAGGGTTTGTGGGTGGCACATTGGCGTGGTTTATCGACCGGCGCATTAAGGCAAAAAGAGCGCGCCATGAACCTTGAAAGTCCTGAAATTTATGATCCTCTGTTGGTGATCATGCTCGCCGCGATGGCGTCTTATGTGTCGCGCGGGCTGGGAGCGCTGTTGTCGGGGCGGCTTGATCCCGATGGCTCGGTGGTGGAATGGATCACGTGTATCACGTACGCGCTGATGGCGGGATTGGTGGTGCGCATGTTGATTTTACCCATTGGGGCTTTGACGGCGACACCCGATTGGGTGCGTTTGGTGGCGGCGGGCGTTGGCTTGCTGATTTTTTTCGTCTTTCGGAAAAATGTTGGTCTGGGCGTGGCCGCGGGCAGTGCGACCTTGGCCTTGTTAACGTGGTGATTTTAAAGCCTTTATCAATTTTTTAAAGGTTCCAAGCTAAGGTCACTCTAACATGATACTGGCGCTGTTTAAGAACAGCGCCAGACACGCCCAGGAAATGCAAAAGGGCGCTTCGCACCCTCAGAACACACCCCCAAAAAAACGGGTTGATTAGCGTTTCTGTAAAACCAACGTCAGCCAACCGTCGCGCACATAACGGCGTTTAAATTTAAGGCCTTGGGCCCTATAAGCGCCCACCACAAAACGTTCATCGCGTTCAATTAAACCTGACAACACCACGTATCCATTGGGCTTTAAATGGCGGCCTAGGTCGGGGGCTATTTGGGTTAAAGGTCGAGCCAAAATGTTGGCGACAATCAGATCAAAACGGTCAGATTTGGCAATCGGAAAAAAGCCGGGTCCCGTGCGAAAGTCCAAAAAGCTTTGGACTTGGTTTAAGTGGGCATTTTTCTTGGCGACGTGCACGGCCGTGGGGTCGATGTCGGTACCCAAAATTTTGATGTGCCAAAGTTTCGCCATGGCAATCGCCAAAATGCCGGACCCAGACCCCACATCTAACGGGCGTTTGAAGACATGTTTTTTGCCCAAATCATCAATCGCTTGCAAGCATCCCGAAGTGGTGGCGTGGGTGCCGGTGCCAAACGCCGCGCCCGGATCAATGCGCATGGGAATGCGGCCCAGCAACGGACGTTCGGTGACGTGTGATCCATAAATAAAGAACCGCCCTTCATCGATGGGGGGGAATTCTTTTAAGTTTTCAACCACCCAATCACGGTCTTCTAGGGGGCTCAGTTTAAGCATGGGCGCAACAATGCCAAGTTCAACACAGGCCGCATCAACCACGCCTTGGATCAGGGCTAAATCAGGTTTGGCGGTGACGAAGCCTTCCATTTTTTGCACGCCGCTGACGTCTTCGTCCACCGTCCACATCAGCGATTCCACAAACGGTTCCATCAAGACTTCGAACACGGAAATAAATTCATCAGAGATTTCTAAGGACAGTTGCCAAAGCGCGATATTGTCGGTCATGAGCGGGTCCTTAAGTTGTTTCTATGAAGCTGGACATGACTTTTTTGTAGCCCGCTTTTTCAAAATCAATGTCGAGTTTATCTCCATCAAACGAGCGGATTTTACCATAGCCGAATTTTTGATGAAACACCCGCTGGCCGACTTCTAGGCCATCTTTGCTGACGCCTTTGGTGGCATAAACAATTTCGTTTTTGGGCTTTTTAGCGGCCGCGCGTTTCCATCCGGCTCCATAGCCATGGCCCCCACCGGAGCCTAAAAAGGTTGAGGCTTCTTGGGCAAAGCTGCCGCTGGCGATGCCCACATCTCCGGCACGTTCCACGTGGTCTAGGGGCAACTCTTCGATAAAACGCGACGGCAGAGAGGATTGCCATTGGCCAAAAATACGCCGGTTGGCGGCGAACGTGACGGTGGCTTTTTTGCGTGCCCGGGTCAGGCCGACATACGCCAAACGACGCTCTTCTTCCAAGCCCTTGGTGCCGGTTTCGTCCAAGGATCGTTGATGCGGGAACAGGCCCTCTTCCCAGCCGGGTAAAAAGATCGTGTCGTATTCCAAACCCTTGGCCCCGTGCAAAGTCATGATGGTGATTTTGGCGACGTCTTGTTTGTTGTCGTTTTCCATGACCAACGACACGTGTTCAAGGAAATTGCCTAAATTTTCAAATTCGCTGAGCCCCACAACCAGTTCTTTAAGGTTTTCAACACGCCCCG
Source organism: Rhodospirillaceae bacterium (assembly GCA_002732845.1). Lineage (GTDB taxonomy): Bacteria > Pseudomonadota > Alphaproteobacteria > Rhodospirillales > Magnetovibrionaceae > JANLGW01. The sequence goes on along the minus strand of NVSZ01000009.1, from coordinate 9,259 downwards.
GAGCATCAATGGATTTGTCCAGTTTCCACATGTCAATGTAGCCGGARTCTTTGAGCACGATGTCCATTAATTCTGCGGGGGGATGGCTTTTTGACAGGTCCCGCCACCGATCAAATTCGTCTAACAGGTTGGTGAAGGTCTTTTTCGGGCGGGCCTTTAATTCATCGGTTTCCAACAATTGGCGAATCGATACGGTTAAAGAAACGCCGCTGGCGCGCGCATGCATGTGTACCGTTTGCATGGTCGCCTGACCCAGTCCGCGTTTGGGGGTGTTGGCAACGCGCTGGAATGCTAAATCGTCGTCCGGTTGCGCAATCACGCGCAGATAGGCCACCGCATCGCGGATTTCTTGACGTTCATAAAAGCGCAGGCCGCCGATCACTTGGTACGGTAAACCAAGCGTAATCAAGCGTTCTTCAAATTCACGGGTTTGTGCGGATGTGCGCACCAAAATCGCCATGGTGTTGAGGCTTTCGCCGCGCGATTGATGAACTTCGATTTCATCACCGATCCAACGGGCTTCTTCGATGCTGTCCCACACACCATGGACCTGAACTTTTTCACCGTCTTGTAAATCGGTCCACAGGGTTTTGCCCAAACGATCTTCGTTTTTGGCAATCAAGCCAGATGCGGCTCCCAAAATATGTGGGGTCGAACGATAATTGCGTTCCAAACGAACGGTCTTGGCCCCGGGAAAATCCGTTTCAAACCGTAAAATGTTACCAACCTCGGCGCCCCGCCAAGAATAAATCGATTGATCGTCATCGCCAACACAACAGATGTTTTTGTGTTTTTGCGCCAACAAACGCAGCCACAGGTATTGGGCGACGTTGGTATCTTGGTATTCATCGACCAAGATATAGCGAAAGCGGTTTTGATAATATTTTAAGGTTTCGGGATCGTCCTGAAACAGTTTCACGCACAACATCAACAAGTCGCCAAAGTCGGCGGCGTTGAGGCGTTTGAGTTCTTTTTGATAGTCTTCGTAAACTTCGATGGCATGCCCGCCCAATTGGTCGATGGCTTCCGATGATGTGACCTTTTCGGGCATCAGGCAGCGATCTTTCCAACGTTGTATCACGGCGCTGAAGGTGCGCGGGGGATAGCGTTTGGGGTCGATGTCGCGGGCGTCTAAAATCTGTTTGATGAGGCGAATTTGATCGTCGGTATCTAAAATTGTGAAGTTAGATTTCAGGTCGACCGCTTCGGCTTGGCGGCGCAAAATGCGGGTGGCGAGCGCGTGAAACGTGCCGACCCACCAACCATCAACCGGGGTGTTGAGCATTTCGCCGACCCGTTCTTGCATTTCCCGAGCGGCTTTGTTGGTGAAAGTCACGGCCAAGATTTCACCGGGGTGGGCATGGCCTTGCATCAAAATATGCCCCAGACGGGTAATCAAAACGCGGGTTTTTCCGGTGCCGGCCCCGGCCAGAACCAATACCGGTCCCTCAATGGTGCGCACCGCTTCGCCCTGGCTTTCGTTCAAACCGTCTAAATAGGCGGTGGAACGCACGGGTTCAGGGGGAATGTCGTCTGGGTCGGCAAGGTCAAAGGGGTCTGAATCGGTCATAAACAGATGTATAGCACGGGTTTGCGGCCTGAAAAGCTATTGATCGTGTTCTTCGTGTCGGCTGGCCAAAAGAGCCCGGTTATAAGCCGTCAAAACATGCATATGTTCGACGGTGCCTAAGAATTTAAAGGTTTCCATATCTTTGACTACGGCCAATAAGCTTTCGCCCGAATCCGTCATTTTTCGGATGGCGCTCTGCAAATCGTCGTCTTTTTTGACCAACGGTGGGCGGCGCCGCGCAATATCGGCAGCGGTTTTGTCACCGTCTTGTTTGTCGGTAAACGCCATGTCCCCCAATTCCGTCAAGCGAATGGTGCCGAACAGGGCCCCGTCCGCTGCAACGACAAACAGCTTTCCGGTCTTGGATTTTTGGATGCGGATGCGGACTTCTGAAAGCGGCGTGTTGGGGGCGATGGTTTGCGGCTTGGCCTCCATCACATCGGCAATTTTTAAGGCTCGTAAAACCTGTGTTTCATAACCGCCCTTTAAATCCAACCCCCGCTTGGCCAGTTGCAGGGTGAAAAAATCGCGGCCGATGATTTGCCGCGTCACCGCAGTCGACGTCACCACGGCCAACAAAACGCCTAAGGTCAGTTGATAATCCCCGGTCATTTCAAAGATGATCAAGGCCGTTGAAATCGGCGCGCCCAAGGTGGCGGCGGCGACCGCGCCCATGCCGACCAAGGTATAGCCGCCCGATCCCGCGTCCAAGGTCGGAAAGATAGAAAGCATCACGATCCCATAAGCGCCGCCCAACATGGCCCCGACCATTAAAGATGGCGAAAAAATACCTCCGCCAAAACCAAAGCCGAGGCTGATCATCACGGCCAACATTTTTCCGGCCAAAACGGCGAGCAATAACCAAAGCGCCATTTCGCCGTTCAAAGCCATTTCGGTGGCTCCATAACCAACGCCCAAAACGTGCGGCAAGGCTAAAGCAATAATCCCCAATGCCAGCCCGCCGATGGCCGGATGAGCCCACGGTGGAAGGGGCAGGCTTTGGGCTATTTTTTGGGCTTTGAAGATGCCTTGTAATAAAAACGTGGCGCAGAACCCGGCCAGCACGCCCAAAAGAATAAAGGTCGGATATTCAAGATAAGAAATAGTGCCGTGGGCGGGCAGCACAAACGCGGGGAAATCTCCGTAATAAGCCCGCGACATGATGGTGCCTGATACCGACGCCAAAACCACAGGGGCAAAGGCTTTTAAGGCATAATGACCAATGACGACTTCGCCCGCAAAGAGGGCTCCGGCGATGGGTGCGTTAAAGGATGCAGAAACAGCCGCAGCCACGCCACAGGCCAACAGCGTGCGGGCCAGAGGCGGGGCCAAACGCAGGCGCTGGGAAATACCCGACGCCAATACGGCGCCTAAATGAACGGCGGGGCCTTCGCGACCGACCGAGGCCCCGACGCCAATAGACAGCATATTGATAAAAGCCGCGCGCAGGCCCGACCAAAACGGCATACGCCCATTTCTAAGCGTAAAGGATTCAATGACATCGGCGACGCCTTCGGGGTGGGCTTTTTTTAAGGTTTTGTGGATCAAGAGGCCGACCACCAAGCCGCCCAGTGTGGGCACCAAAAGAATTTGCCACCACGGCAATTGGGCCACGGACAGAAACAAACGTTCGCCGGGGGCATCAAAAAACAGACCATGAAAAAACAGAATGCCTTCGCGAAATCCGACCACTAAAAATCCCGCAATCAACCCGGTGATCAGCGCCAAAATGCCCAAAAGGGTATGGTCTTTGCGCAAAAAACGGCGCAGACCATAGATCATGTTCACGGTGGTGGATTGACGGCTCGACGAACGTCTCGATTGACGGTCTGGCTGATGACCTGAGGAGCTGTTTGCGGACGGGTCTGACATTTAAATAAGTCCTGTCCCTAAACCCTTGTCAATTAATTGAACGTCTGTGTGTTTGCACCAATGTCGTTTTGGGTCTTCACGCAATCTCTGCCGGAATGTTTGGCTTCATACAGCGCCTGATCGGCACGTTTAATCAAATCGGCCAAGCTTTCGCCCAAATCAAACTGCCCAACACCGATGGAAATGGTGAGTTTCCCTAAGTCTTCTTTGGTGGTGCGATTGACCAGCGTTTTTGATGAGACCCGTTGGCGGATGTTTTCCGCCACGGCGGTGGCATCTTTTAAATTGGTGCCGGGCAAAATGACGCAGAATTCTTCCCCGCCATAGCGGGCCGGAATATCGTCACCCTTGACGGTTTTGGTCATCGTGGAGGCCAGCAGTTTGAGGACCTGATCCCCGGTTTGGTGACCGTAGGTGTCGTTGAATTTTTTAAAGTGATCAATGTCTAACATCAACAAGGACAACTCATCGCCTGTTTCTTGCGCTTCTTTGGCAAGATCGCGCAGTTCCATGTCAAACAATTTGCGATTGGCAATTCCGGTCAACGCATCGGTCATGGCTTCTTTGCGCATGTCTTCCAAATCGTCCCGCAATTGCCCAATTTCGTCGGTGGAATTGGCCAGTTGATGTTCGAGATTTTTATTCATTTCTTCCATTTTGCGGGTTTCGGTTAAAACCTTAGTGACGGCGCTGGTGAGGCTTTCGACATTTTTCGAATCCAAGATATCGCCGTGGGCGGTGGCCAAGGTGGTGCTGTAGTTTGCGGCCCCCTGTCCGGCTTCGCCGACATAGCTCAAAATGCGCTTCATTTCACTTTCGATGCGGTCCGTGGTGGCGTTCAACGCGGCCTCATCGATGCCTGAAGCAAATGATTTGTTATAAAGATCTGAGCAAATGGCCGCAGTGAAGCTTTGGCCGTTGCCGTCCAATATGGAAATCATGCGGGACAAATCAGGATCGCGTCCCGAAACGTAAGCGTACCAAACGGCATAGTTATCCGGGGTCGCAGGAATGTTGCGGGCTGTCATTTCTTTAACAGCATCGCGCCCATATTGTTTTGCTTCTTGGATTGAATCGTGAAAAATCATGTGTATCGATTACCGCCCATAGGGTCTTGTCTTGAGTTTCGTAGGGTTATTTTTATGACTTATTTTTTCTTAGAATAAACCACCCATCGAAAAGACCAAGGGTTAAATGGACCTAAATTTAAGGTTTTGGCGGTTTTTTTGCTTTTTTGATGACCTCTGGGCTGGAATGGTGAGACAGGAGGGTGTAAAAGCAAGGCGCGTCTTCGCCAATTTAGGTCCGAGGGCTTTTGTTCATTTTGGAACTCATATGACCAACACAGTTGTTTCTTCCCCCGTTTTCGAGATTGCCGTCGTCGTGCCCGTGCATAACGAAGCGGAAAATATTCGCCCCCTGATCGAAGAAATTTCGGCAGCATTGGACGGTATCGCCAACTATGAAATCGTTTATGTGAACGATGGCTCAACCGATAATACGGCCGAGATGTTAGAAAAAATGCAGGCTGAACAGCCACGCCTGAGCATTTTTAAACATGAAACCGCGTGCGGACAAAGCTCGGCTGTGGCAACGGGGGTCCGCCAAGCGCGCGCTACATTCATCGCCACGTTGGACGGGGATGGACAAAATGATCCGGCCGACATTCCGGCTTTGTTTGCCAAACTTAAAGAGTCTGCCGATCCTGATTATCTTTTGGTCGCGGGGTGGCGCGCCAAACGCAAAGACACCGAATGGAAACGTTTTCAGTCACGCCTTGCCAACGGTGTGCGCTCGCGTTTGTTGGGCGACAATACACCAGATACCGGCTGTGGCTTAAAAGTATTCACCCGTGAAGCTTTCATGGATATGCCCCGGTTTGACCATATGCATCGTTATTTGCCGGCTTTGATGATCCGTCGTGGCGGCGAAGTGGTGTCGGTCGAAGTCAATCATCGCAACCGTGAACGGGGCATTTCCAAATACGGCATGTGGGATCGTTTGTCGGTGGCGGCGCGCGATCTGTTGGGCGTGATGTGGCTAACGGCCCGGGGCTCAAAACCCAAAGTTTCCGTCATTCACCGTTCTGACGAAAGCTAATCTGTATGAACTCGGCCCATATCCTGCGCGGAATTTTGGTGATGGCGACCTTGGCCGGACTTTTGTATCTGTTCGACAGCCAAGACATTGGCCAAATTCTCACCAATGATTGGATCGAAACTCATATCAAAGGCCAAGGCATGGCTGGTGAGATTTTGTTCATCACCATTGCAACGTTGGCCACGGGGCTTGGCCTGCCACGGCAAATCATCAGCAGCTTGGCAGGCTATGCGTTTGGCATCTGGCTGGGCACGGGCTTGATGTTGCTGGGGACTGTGTTGGGCTGTATTGGATCTTTTTATTATGCGCGGTTGTTGGCACGTGGTCCCGTGCAACGTAAATTTTCAGGCCGCATTCGTCGCCTCGATGACTTTTTGCACGACAATACCTTTACGATGACCTTGCTGATTCGCATGCTTCCGGTGGGCAGCAACGTGGCGACGAATTTGGCGGCGGGCGTGTCTAGCGTTCGGGCGATGCCGTTTTTTACCGGGTCGGCGATTGGCTATCTTCCGCAAACCTTTATTTTTGCCTTGTTGGGCAGTGGGGTCGCCGTTGACCCGGCCGGGCGAATTTCGCTCAGCGTTATTTTGTTTGTGGGCTCAGGCGTGTTAGGTGTTTATCTTTATCGCCACTTTCGCCACGGCAAGTCTTTGGATAAAAACTTAGACGTCGAACTGGGCGCTTCAAAAACAGAAAAGACTGAGCAACCGTGAACAATTCTTCATCGCCTAAAACCAATACTGACGCGTGGCTGACCACTTTGATTTGGTGTGCCTTGATGGGATCGGCCCTTTTGTGGCGTCCGGTGTTGCCCATTGATGAAACCCGCTACATCACGGTGGCGTGGGAAATGTGGTCGAGTGGTGATTTCTGGGTGCCGACACTTAATGGTGAAGTTTACAGCCACAAACCGCCGTTTATGTTTTGGTTTATGGATTTGGGCTGGTCAATTTTTGGCGTTTCTGAATTGTGGGCGCGTCTGGTGGCGCCAATGTTCGGTTTGGGCGCGTTGTATTTGACCGCCAAACTGGCCCGAGAACTGTGGCCCGATGCGGACGTCAGTGCCGCGTGGGCGGCCCCGATGATCTTGGTGACGGGCGTGTATTGGACGGTCTTTTCGACCATGACCATGTTCGACATGCTGGTGACCTTCGCCACGGTTTTGGCGTTGCTGGGTTATGTTAAGGCGTGGAAAGGTTTTGCCACCGGGCAGGGCTTTTGGTTCGGTATTTTGATCGCAGGCCTTGGCATAGGCATTGGTGGTTTGGCAAAAGGTCCGGCAATCTTGGTGCACACCTTGCCCGTGGCTTTGGCGGCCCCGCTGTGGGGACCTCATTTTGATTGTGGTCGCGGTGAACAGCGTTGGCGCAAATGGTATCTGGGCGTGTTTTCCAGTGTCATGGTGGGTTTAGCCATCACCTTGGCGTGGGCCATTCCCGCAGCACTCATCGGCGGGCCGGAATACCGCGATGCCATTTTTATCAAACAAAGCGCCGACCGCATGGTCAAATCCTTTGCCCACCGCCGCCCGTTTTATTGGTTTGCGCTGGTGATGCCCGCGTTATTGTTGCCGTGGACCTTGTGGCCCCGGTTGTGGAAAAACATTGGTTTTATTCAAGCGTGGAAAGAAAATCGTGGGCTTAAATCCAGCCTCAAAGATGGTGGCGCTCGTTTTTTGCTGATTTGTGTGGGCGYGTCGTTTGTGATTTTTTCCGCCATCAGCGGCAAACAGCCCCATTACCTGTTGCCCGTGTTTCCGGCCTTGGCTGTGTATGTCGCCCATGTGTTGACGCAAAAAGGCGGTGAAGTGTCGGGACGTGGTCATAAGGTCCCGGTGTTGTTTATGGGCGGATTGGTGCTGATTATTTTGGTTGGGCTTTTGGCCAAAGATTTGATTGATCCCCTGTTGAAAAAMCCCTTGCCCGAATGGTCTGSTTTGGCTCAACCTTTGTGGATGTTGCCGGCGCTGATGATCGTCGGACTTTTGGCCTTTCGGCGCACCACATCGGTGATCGGCGAAGTTCGCTTGATCTCCGTAACCGTGACATCCGTGATTGTGTCTTTATATATGACCGCCGCCCCGGCGTTGGACGCRGCTTATAATTTAGAACCCGCTGCCCGCCAAGTGAAAGCTTTTCAAGACGCTGGACGTCCGGTGGCGTATATCGGCAAATACCATGGCGAATTTCAGTTCTTGGGCCGTTTGACGGAACCCTTGATTGCTATGCAAACACCGAAAGAAGGCTTGGAATGGGCAAAAAGCCATGCCAATGGCGTGGTCATTCGCACCCTTCGCAAAAAAGACATTCCCCAAAGTCCCAAGCCCATTCGCACCCAACCGTATCGCGGCAAGTTCTTGGTGATGTGGAACGCGGCTGACTTTTAAGCCCACTTTTTTAAGTAAAATCCATAAAAAACACCCCAAACAGTTGACAGGTGGGGGGGACCACCGTACATCCTTAGCACTCAACAGGCACGAGTGCTAACAACGGATGCCTGTCCGCTATTTTTTTAGGGCTTCTAGTAGGAGATTTTAATATGAAGTTCAGACCTCTCCACGATCGCGTTTTGGTTCGCCGTCTCGCATCTGAAGAAAAAACCGCCGGTGGCATCATCATTCCCGATACCGCTAAAGAAAAGCCTTCCGAAGGCATCATCGTTGCTACTGGCAACGGCAGCAAAGCCGAAGACGGTACTGTTGTTCCTTTGGATCTTAAAGCTGGCGACAGTGTGTTGTTTGGCAAATGGGGTGGCACCGAAGTGTCCATCAATGGCGAAGAACTTTTGATCATGAAAGAAAGCGATATTCTTGGTGTGATCGAAAAATCCAAACCGGCTCCAAAAGCTAAAGCTCCTGTAAAAGCTAAAGCTAAAGCTCCAGCTAAAAAGAAAAAATAAGGAATCCTCATTATGGCTGCTAAAGACGTAAAATTCGGCACCGAAGCGCGCAATCGCATGCTTGCTGGTGTTGATACACTGGCAAACGCTGTTAAAGTGACCTTGGGCCCCAAAGGCCGCAACGTTGTTATTGATAAAGCTTTCGGTGCTCCGCGCATCACCAAAGATGGCGTGACCGTTGCTAAAGAAATCGAACTCAGCGACAAATTCGAAAACATGGGCGCGCAAATGATCAAAGAAGTTGCTTCCCGCACCAATGACGAAGCTGGTGATGGAACAACTACTGCGACTGTTCTGGCTCAAGCCATCGTACGTGAAGGCGTTAAAGCCGTTGCTGCGGGCATGAACCCAATGGATTTGAAACGCGGTATCGACATTGCTGTTGAAGCTGTTGTTGTCGACCTCAAAAAACGCTCCAAAAAAGTTAAAACCTCTGCTGAAATTGCCCAAGTGGGTACGATTTCTGCAAACGGCGAAGCTGAAATTGGCAACATGATTTCCCAAGCTATGGAACGTGTTGGCAACGAAGGCGTGATCACCGTTGAAGAAGCTAAAGGTCTCAACACCGAACTCGACGTTGTTGAAGGCATGCAGTTCGACCGTGGCTATACATCCCCATACTTCGTCACCAATTCTGAAAAGATGACGTGCGAAATGGAAAATCCATACATTTTGATCCACGAATCAAAACTAACCTCTTTGCAAGCTATGCTCCCTATCTTGGAAGCTGTTATGCAATCTTCACGTCCTTTGCTGATCATCGCAGAAGACATCGAAGGCGAAGCGTTGGCAACTTTGGTTGTGAACAAATTGCGT
>NVSZ01000108.1 GCA_002732845.1 Rhodospirillaceae bacterium | reverse complement strand
TTCTGTGGCACTTTCCCTAGGGTCGCCCCCGCCGGTCGTTAACCGGCACCGTGCTTGCGTGGTGCCCGGACTTTCCTCTCGTTCCTTATGCAGGAAAAAGCAGTCATCCAGCCATCTGATCCTGCAGCTAACCTAACGATTTAGATGAGATCTAGCAATGCTTTGAGTATACCGGCTGATTCCGGGTCCATGATGCCATCCACTTTGGCCGGGCGAAAATGGCGCTGAAAGGCCGTTATGGTGGCTTTTAAATCCGCAAGAGGATAGCCATACGCCGACAACATCATCGCTGCTTGTTCATCGGTGATGTCCATCGGTGTCGTATTTTCCACCCACAGACCGATTCCCGATGCCGCAAAACGTTGCCAATCAAAAAGCTCGCCGGGATCGAGTTTGCGGCGCGGCGCGATGTCGGAATGCCCCACCACATTTTGCGGGCAGATATGATGACGCGATAAAATTGATTTTGACAGATTGGTCAACGCCAACATTTGCGCCTCTGGAAAAGCTTTATATCCGAATTCATGGCCCGGATTCACCAGTTCAATGCCGATGGAATGCCCGTTCACATCAAAACCGCCGCGCCACCAGGCAACGCCCGCATGCCACGCGCGTTTGTCTTCATCAACCAAGCGATGAACGGTTCCGTCTTCTTCGATCAGGTAATGGGCGCTGACTTCAAAATTAGGATCACACAAACGGGCCTTGGCTTCTGCACACGTTTTCATGCCCGTATAATGGATCACCAGCATATCCAAAGGGATGCCGGGCAACCGATCATTAAAGTTGGGCGATACCGTCACTTAAAGCCCCGCTCTTTTTTCACCGTATCGTACGCTGCATTAATCGCCGCCATTTTTTCGTTGGCGATTTCGATGAATTCTTGGGGCATGCCTTGGGCCATTAATTTATCGGGATGGTTTTCGTGGATCAGTTTGCGATAAGCCGACTTAATGGCGACATCAGTGTCTTCTTTGCGAATGCCCAAGATATCATAAGGGTTGCCTTCTCCGGACCCGGCATGAGAGGCGGTGATGCGTTCAAAGTTATTCCGATCAAAGCCAAAGATTTGCGCAACATTCCACAAGAACTCTAATTCAGCCGGGTGAACAACGCCATCGGCCAACGCAATATGATACAACCCACCCAACAGCTCTTCCAACACATACGGTTCATGGGGGAACATATTGGCGACTTGCTGGGCGTACATTTCATAGCCCGCCGTCGATGTTTTGGCGCGATCAAAAATCTTGCCAACATTGGCGGCTTCTTCGGGAGGAATGCGAAAGAGCTTTTTAAAGGCATCAACTTCATCGCGTGTAACCTTGCCATCGGCCTTGGCCATTTTTGCGCCCARAGCAATCACMGCCARCGTAAARGCCACTTGGCGTTCTTCTTCGCGTGAWCCGCCSCCGTGATGGGTGATTGTGCCTTGGTTTTTCATTTGATCGACGGCATGGCCCGCGACAGCACCCAAAAGTGCGCCCAATGGCCCGCCCATGGCAAACCCGGTCACCCCTCCAATAACTTTACCCCAGACACTCATATATTTACCCTATTCATCCTTAAAAAAATGCCCCAGACAAAGGGCGTATATGTGCAGACCTTATCATAAAGCTGGTCACATGTTTTAAAATTGCAAGAATTGTTCCTTTGGCGCAAAATATGTTAAAGATACAGCCAAGCGAATCAAGTCTGCAAAAACTTGAGCGACAATAATTTTTAGAACTTAAGGGTATATCGTGAGCAAAAGCGCGCGGATTGTTGGTTTTTTAGGGGCTTCGGCTTGGCTTTTGGCCGGGGCCGGTGTTGCGTCTGCGAATCCGATTGAAAACGAACTTAAGTACCTGTTGGACAGTCACCCCAAAATTCGCATTGCCGAAAAAACGTTAGAATCCAGACGCATTGCCATCGATGAAGCCACGGCCCTGCATATGCCCATCGTCACCGCCACGGGTGAAGTTGGTCCACAAATCATCGACAGCCCTGCCCAACGCTCCTCCGACCCACAAGGTAAAGCTTGGCGCGGCGTCAAAAGCATTGCCGGGCTGACCGTCACACAAAATCTATTTTCCGGTTATCGCATTTCATCACAAGTGCGCACCGCCAACATCAATCGCGAAATTGCCGCCATTTCCTTGGAAGGCACCCGCCAAACAACCTTGTTTGATGGTGTTATTGCTTACATCAACGTCTTGCGCCAACGCCGTTTAATGGAAATGGCGCTGGAAAACGAGCGCACCATTTTGCGCCAACTGAATTTGGAAGACGAACGCGTACGCCGGGGATCGGGTGTTAACGTTGACGTCTTGCAAGCGAAATCCCGCCTGCAAATCGCCAAAGAACGCCGGGTTGGTTACGAAGGTGCTTTGGCCAATGCCATCAGCACCTATGAACAAGTCTTCGGCCATGTTCCTGATTTGCCGACCATGATTGACCCAGCGCCTCCGGCCGAAGTCATTCCATCTTCTTTGAAACGCGCAACCGAAATTGCCCTGATGGAAAACCCAGCCCTGCTCAGCGGTGCCGGAACCTTGGAAATGACCCGCGAAAAACGTCGCGAAACGTTGAGCGAGCTGTATCCAAACATCGATTTAATTGGTGCCACCAATTATGAACGTAAAAACAATGCCACCGAAGGCATTCGTCGGGATTACAGCGTGTCTCTGTCTGCAAGCTGGGACCTGTTTACGGGCGGTTCAACCTTATCTGCGGCCAAACGCAATACCTTTGATTATCGCGCATCACTGGACAACTATGATTTCCTGACCACCAAAATTATCGAACAAACTCGGGTGGCTTGGCAGACCTTGGTGACGTCCCGTGAACGTAAAGAGCTTCTGGGCAATGCCGTAAACATCGCATCTGAGGTTTTTGACAGCCGCAAAAAATTACGTGATGCGGGTAAAGAAACCGTCATCAACGTTTTGGATGCGGAAAACGAAGTCAATAACGCACAGATCAATTTCACCACGGCCTCCTATGATGCCCGCTTGGCGATTTACCAGTTGTTGCTGGCCATGGGGCGCCTACAGCCCGCATACATGATTTCAGAACGCTAAACAGTTCTGTTTTTGCCCTCTTTTTTTTCTCAACATGAACACATTTATTTTCAGGCTTTTTTCAAGCTCCCTCTGAACCTGAACGCCCAACCCCCTGTATTTTAAACACTTTAGCCCTGCTTCACCCGCGGGGCTGAATGCCGTGTTCAGCTAAGTTTCAGGTTCAATTCAGTTTTGGTTCAGTGTGCTTGTGCAAATATAGGATCAACAGTTAAGCACACAGACAAACACAATTCAGCAAACGCCAAACAGGAGACCTACCATGGAAAAGCAAGCACAAAACAAAATCGAAAAAATCCGTCTCGCTCTCGGTTGCGCAAGCATCGTTGCCGTTGTTGGCCTGACCTCAATCGCCGTCACCATGTTGGGCTTGGCTCAAATGGCCTAAATATTTTTCAAAGTAACCCCTGATCCGTTGGCGTTTCTCCCTGCCTCCCCTGCCTTGGACGTTAACGGATCAAAATACTGCCCCGGCCTTTGTGTCGGGGCTTTTTTTTTGCTATAACGTAAGCTCATACAAAGGAACTCATCCATGTCTGATCCTTGCATTGCCGCCCTCAAATACGCATCCGGTCAATCGGCCAAGGATGTGCTTAAACGATTTGCCGAGAGCCTTCAAAAACAAGACGTCAACGTACACGGCCTTCGTCAAGAAAACGTGCAAGGTCCAGACGGCCAGCGCTTAGGTGTTGATGCCGTCGACATTCACACCGGAAAGCGCATCCCCCTGCTCCGCCCCACACCGTATGAACTGAACAACAAACAATGCAGTTTAAACTTGGCGCGCTTAAGTGAAGCCACAGGCATTTTGCGCCGCGCCGCCCGAGCCAACCCCGACATTGTCCTTGTCGAACGGTTCAGCAAGGCCGAAAGCGATGGCGGAGGCCTGGCCGACGATTTGATGAGCCTGATGGCCAGCGGCATTCCCACCGTGGTCAGCGTTCATGCGGACGAATATGAAGCSTGGTTGCGYTATTCAGGGGGCTTGGCGATTGAGGTCGACGGCACCGTTGAAGCGCTTAGTCAGTGGWGGACCGCGCACGCTCGTTAAGCGCTTTCCAGTGCGGTTTAATCGCGCGAATACCGATCAAAAAGCTGACCGTGCCACAAAACTTCGCCGCATCGCGCAGAGCCTTATCAAAACGAAAGGTCAATACATCGACCAAGGTTTTGATCAGAAACTTAAAAAAGTGATGCCCGGCGATTTTTAACATCGCCATCATGCCATAACGCTTTTTTTCGATATACAAACGCGCCCAGCCGTAATTCCAAAACTTTTCCCACTTATAATGCAGGCTTGGTCGAACCGATCCCGCATTGATGTGCATGATTTGGGCATACGGCGTTAAAATCAAAGCATAGCCCGCCGCACGCATGCGCACGCACAGGTCATCGTCTTCGAAATACAACAAGATGTTTTGATCAAAACCACCGATTTTGTGGATCACCGACATGCGCATCAAATTCACGGCACCCGAAATAAAGTCCGCACACACGTTGCCTTGGGGTGCGGGTTCTTGATCGCGTCTGTGGTACGGCGGCAAGAAATCACTGCGCACGGCCATGGCTGCATCGTGGGTGAGCTCAAGCGATCCGTCTAAATTGATATTTTGCGGACAGATGATGCTGGCTTTGGGAAATTCATCGGCGACTTTTAACAAAGCCGCCACAGCCGCGCCCAGAACAATTGAGTCTGGATTAACCGTGATTGCAAATTCCGTTTCGACAAGTTCTAAAGCCTGATTGGCGGCATTGCCGTAGCCCACGCCAATGGCGTTTTCAACGATACGGGCGTGCGGGGTCATTTTTCGCACAATATCCAACGTTTCATCATCGCTGGCATTATCCACGACAATGATGTTGGGAACATCCACAAAGCTTTTCAGGCAATCGCCAATCACAGCCGCACCGTGATGCGTCACGATAACCGCGGTAACACGGGACCAGTCAGGCTGTATCAGTGTTGCATCAGACATTAAATATCCAAGTTTAAGTTAAAAATTCAATATCTGTGAAGTATCACTTTATAAGCCTACCTGCAAATGCGTTTACACAATTTTGATCTATATCAGAAATACCAAAACGGAAAATGTAAATGTCCTAATTTTACAAACCAACGTACTCAACACCAAAGACAAAGGGCCAACAAATTTCAGGCCTTCGTCAGAAATCCTTGAGGTCTTTTTGTTTTTCTGGTTTGTTTGTTGTCTGCAAACGAATGAGGACAAGATGGACGCGGATCTTTATTTTCTTTTTACAAAATTAGCCCAACAGTTTTTGTCGCCGAATTTTGTTTTTATAACGGCTCTTTTCTCCGGCTTTGCTTTACTTTTCACTAAGTGGGCGAAGCTCGGTAAATTGTCTTTGGGCATTGCATTATTGTTTTATGTGGCCTTTGCCGTCTTGCCGACGGGGAGTATTTTGATCAACACCTTAGAAGACCGTTTTGCGATCCCGGATTTAACGGGCAAGAAAATCGACGGAATCATTGTTTTAGGTGGGTCGACAAACACTATGTTGAGCCAAGCCCGGGGCCAAGTGGTGCTTCAAGGAAATGCTGAGCGTCTGACCGAGTTTGTTAAACTTGCGCGTCTTTATCCAGAGGCAACGTTGGTATTTACGGGGGGCATCGGTCTGTTGTCGGGCAAAGGCCCAACGGAAGCCAAGATCACACATCAGTTTTTTTCTGAAATCGGTTTGGATGTTGGGCGGGTGATTTTTGAAGACCAAGCCCGTAATACCGTTGAGAGTGCGCACAACACCTACACCCTTTTGAATCCAAAGAATCAAAACTGGTTATTGCTGACGTCGGCCCGGCATATGCCACGGGCCATGGGATTATTTCAGGGTGCGGGGTGGACAATTGTAGCCTACCCAGTTGATTACGTGACCCCACCACGGGAAAAAACGATATTTACACTGTCTTGGCCCGGTAAACTTTCTATGTTCAGTGGTGCCATTTATGAATTTGCAGGCTTAGCGGTCAGTTGGTTGCGCGGAGATAGCGAAAATCTCTTTCCGGCTCCACAGCCTTGATCCTTAAAGTTCTTTTTCATGTCGTTCGCGGATGCTCTTCAGCACCTTCACGCGTACAAAATATTTTAAATTGGCTTCGACCAGCGTCAACGGAGTGAATTGCGCCGTCTTTACGCAATTGGATTTGAATGAGTCTGGAGCCTAGAAATAGAAAACCGAATTTGATTGAGAGCTTTTGCGGTTATTTCCACGAATAAACATGACGAAGCTCAGAAATAATGGCATACATATCATCAAATAATCTCAAATTATTACCACTTGAAGCAATGAGCAAAATCCTAATCGCACATACACCTCAACCGACACTCACGTTCATCGCCTTTATGACAGGAATCGCCATACCGCCTCGGGCGAGCGGCGTTACGACTGAACAAGCAACCTTATTTGCGTTAACATGCTCAGCCAACGCGCGCGATCACTTCACACACGCCCTTCTACACCACAAGCGAAGGCTGTCATGGCTGTATTTTTGTCTAGTGCCCTTTTCAACTTGGGCTTCATGGTGGCCGTTAACATTCTTTATTCTCTTTGCCATCATTTCCAGTTCTCGCGAGGGGCAAATAAATAGTTCCGAGCGCCCTTCACCTTCTTCACCTAAAACAGATTGGTAGAAACACCATGCCCTCATTCGAACGTAAACGCATTTTGGTCACTGGTGGCTCAGGATTCCTAGGCTCTCACCTGTGCGAGCGTCTGATTGATCAAGGCAACGACGTGATTTGTCTGGATAATTTTTTCACAGGTCCCAGAGACAACATACTGCACCTCATTGACAACCCTAGATTCGAGCTCATGCGCCATGACGTAACATTCCCGTTATATGTGGAAGTCGACAAGATTTATAACTTGGCTTGCCCGGCTTCTCCTATTCATTACCAACACGACCCAGTACAAACTACCAAGACCTCTGTTCACGGGGCAATTAACATGTTTGGACTGGCTAAGCGTACTGGTGCACGAATTTTTCAAGCTTCAACCTCGGAAGTTTACGGCGATCCGCAAGTTCACCCGCAAACTGAAAATTATCACGGTAG
>NVSZ01000107.1 GCA_002732845.1 Rhodospirillaceae bacterium | reverse complement strand
CCAGACGTTTTGGACTATATTTCATTATTTTCCACCTTTATCCTTTGGTGATCCACCCGACAATAATAGCCCGGGGTTTTTGCGGATCTCGCGGGAGAATTCATACATATTGCGTGCCGTGCCTTCGGCATTTTGATTGATTGAATCAATGTGGCGGGCCAAGGAATCTGTGACGTGGCGAAGGTCTTCGATCGACTTTCGCACATCGCTTTGATTGTCCGTAATCAGACGTTCGCTTTTCGCCACCATGCTTTCGGTTTGGGTCAGCAAACTGTCCAGTTTTTTGCGGGTGATGGACAGGTCCTTGGACAAGGTTGCAAAGCTTTGCGAAGACACATCAATGTTATCCGTAATGCTCGGCAGTTGAGCGCCAAGTTGATCCGCTAGGGCCGCAAATGTTTTGACCATACGCGTACCGTCACCATCCACCAACACGCCAATATTTTCGAGCGTCACGGCAAAAGATTCGACGGTTTTATTGACCATCGTTAACAAGGGTCGAATGTCGTTTTCGGCAATGTTTGAGACTTCACTGGCGACTTCCCCAACCACCGCGAACAGGTCTGCGGCTTCTAGGCCTTTAATCAATTCCCCCGGTTTGAACGCCTTCATGCTGTCGCCCGCATCAATGTTGATGGTGATCGCTGACAAAAGTCCCGATGCGCCAATTCTGGCCTGACTATCGTCGGGGATTTTCCAGCCCTTATTAACGCTATAATTGACCTTAAATTTCATTGATCCGCCGTCGGGTTCAGGGATCACGTCTTCGACCTGACCGATGGGATAACCTTCGTATAAAACCAAAGTGCCAAATTTTACGCCCGTGACGTTTTTATAAACGGAATAATAACTGTCCGTTGCCCCGGTACGTCCCGTCAACAGGGCAATCGATGCCACCACCCCAATCAGGAAAATCGCAACAAAGCCGCCTGCTGCGACGTAATTTATCCGTGCCGTATTCATCTAGACATTCCTTCAGTTTCCAACTTTTCGCCCATCAGGCGACGCAGGTACTCGTCCGCATCTATTTCCGCTTCTTCGGAGCGACGGTTGAGCAGGTTTTGTATCCGTTCGCTCGGATGTTTTTTCAGATCTTCAACGGTGCCAATAAACAAGATATCGCCCTTGTCCAACACGGTGATGCGGTCAGCAATTTTAAAGGCACTTTCCAATTCGTGAGTCACCACACAAATGGTCATCCCCATGGCATCACGCAAGCGTAAAATAAGGTCGTCCAATTGTGACGACACCACCGGATCAAGCCCTGCCGAGGGCTCGTCAAAAAACAAAATTCTGGGGTCCATAATAATCGCGCGGGCCACGGCGGCGCGTTTGACCATGCCGCCCGACAATTCAGATGGCATCAGATCTTCAAAGCCGGCCAAGTCCACGACTTCTAATTTCATGCGCGCCATGATTTCCATGGTCAGGCGGTCCAGTTTGGTATGTTCATACAAGGGCAACATGATGTTTTCCCCCACCGTCATCGAACTGAATAAAGCGCCCGCCTGAAACGTCACGCCGAGTTTTTTGCGCAACGCAAACAAATCTTTTTGCGACAACTTCCAGACGTCTTGGTTCAAGATTTTTATGGTGCCGGATGTGGGCATTTGCAACGCCATTAAATGGCGCAAAAATGTGGACTTGCCCGAGCCGGACCCGCCCATGATGACCATGATTTCACCCTGAACAATATCCACATTGATGCCGTTGAGAATTTGCCGCGTGCCATAGTGCGTAACCAAATCACGCACTTCGATCACGGTGGGCGGCGGTGGTGGAGTGGATTGTTTATTTTCGCTCATCCGCCCCCCCTATAACGTCGCCACAAGGGCGAACAGCATGTCGGTAACGACGATCGCTGAAATACATTGCACCACGGCGCGCGTGGTGGCTTTGCCGACGCCTTCGGCACCGCCTTTGACCATAAACCCGTTCACCACACCGATCAAAGCAATCAAAATACCAAAGATCACACTTTTGCCCAGACCGTGAAGCAGATCATTCACGGACAAAATGCTAATCGTTTGATCCATAAAAGCCGCCAAAGACATGCCCAGCGCAAAATTAACATAAGCCCCGGCGGCCCACAGCCCGACGATCATCGACATAAACGTCAAGGCCGGAACCATAATCAGCGCCGCCAATAAAGATGGCACCACCAAAAAACGTACCGGATTGATGCCCATGACTTCCAAGGCGTCAATTTCTTGGTTGATTTGCATGGTGCCGATGCGCGCCGACAAAGCAGAACCAGACCGGCCCGCCACCAAAATCCCGGTGATCAATGGCGCAAATTCCCGGACCATAGAAAAGGCCACCCCAAACACCACGTGGCCTTCGGCACCAAAAATTTTCAGGCTGTAAATACCTTGGATGGCCAACATGGCGCCAATGGCAGCGGCCATGATGCCGACAATGCCAATGGCGCGCACGCCAATTTCCATCATTTCGCTAAAGAATGCGCCGATGCGTACGGGTTGACCAATGCGGTGCCCCAAGATCAGCCAATAAAAGCTTTCCACCAGCAATGTGCCATAACGGCCAAGTTCTTCCAGCCCGGCCACAGATATGCGGCCCAGTCGGTCAAAAAACCGGAAAACAGCGTTTGGCTTGACCCGTTCACTCATGAAGCTTCCCCATTACCTTTATGCTGAAATCAGCTCAGGGCGCTAACCGCATCATCCACGGCATCGTGTATCACAAAGACCTGATCTAGGCGCGCCAGTTGTAACACGCGCAATGGGGTTTCCCCAACATTGGCAAGGGCAAAGCCCAGCCCCCGTGATTTTGCATTTTGAAAGGCTTCGACCAATGAAGCCACACCCGAACTGTCGATGTAGGCAACTTGCGACAAGTCCACCACAACGGATGAACCGCCCAATATGCAATCGAGCAAGGCGTCCCGCACTTGCGGTGAAGTGCTGAGATCCACTTCGCCAGAAACAGCCACGACTTTGACGCCGGATTGTTCTGAAGTTTTGATATCCATTTTATTCCCCGTTTTTCATCCCTTAGATTAAAACCTTTATATCATTAATTCTTATGGTAGGGCTTTTTTCAACCTTAATAAATTGCCTTGTCCGTCCGGGGGCGGCAAATAATCAACCTCATCCATAATTTCGTGGATAAAATGGATGCCCAGGCCGCCGGGACGCACGTCTTTTAAATCCCGCGATTTTAGAGCACTTTTATCCACCGGAGGTGCAAAGTCTCTTATTAATATAAGGTAGTCCCCATTTTCGCGGCGCACTTCAACAATCATATCGCCATCTAGGGAGCCTTTATAAGCATGACGCACGACATTTTGGCAGGCCTCATCAACCGCCAAAACGATATCTTGGGTTTGCTCTTTATTAAAGCCGCTCAACGTTGCCAAGGCCTCGACCGAGCGCCGCACCAAGACCAGGCTTTGCGCCCGCGCCGGAAGGCTTAATTTGCAGAGCGAGCCCACAAGCGGCTTATCGGGTTTTAAATCTTCGGCTGTGCGATCGGCGGCATTGGCTTTGCGCCCTCTTGCATTGGCCGCGTCATCAATCACCAACAATGTTAAATCATCGCGCAAAGGCTCATCGCCTTGATTAAGGCGGTCGGCAACGCTGGCAATCCGCTCAGAAGCCCTTAAGCCCTTAAGGAGGCCGTCTTCGATCATCTTTTGCAAACCGATTGTACCCAGCTCGTCTTTTCCGGACACATGGGTGACATAACCTTCGGTCACACCATCGGTGAAGATATAAAGACAACCCCCGTCTAAATAAAGCACGTCTTCGGGTACCGGTCCGCCCCCGGTGAGTTCAAGGGGAATGCCCACAGGCGGCGAGGCGGCTTCCAAAGCCACAAATTCACCATCGGTTTTATGCAACAGCGGTGGTTCATGCCCGGCGTTGGCCAAGACCACACGCCCGGTAACCGGATCATAAACGCCGGCGACCATGGTGACGAACATGCCCCGCATGACGGTTTCACAAACTTCGGCATTAATATGTTGCAACAAACGTCCCGGGCGCAGGTCTTCTTTGCCCAAGCATCGAAACAGGCTGGCGGCCTTGGCCATCAACAAAGCGGCGTTCATACCCTTGCCAGAGACATCAGCCAAGGTAAAAGCAATGCGCCCATCATATAATGTAAAGTGATCATAAAAATCACCAGACACCACCCGGGCCGGACGATTTACCCCTGAAATCGGAAAATCAGCATCACCCGGTGGCGGCAGAAGTCCACGTTGAATTTCCGCAGCCCGTTCAAGTTCCCGGCGCATGACTTCTTTTTCCGCCAATTCGCTGGCCATGCGGGCATTATGAATGGCGAGGCCTGCGGACGCGGCAAGCACTTCTAGGAATTTAAGATCATGATCCCCAAACAGGCCTTCATCATCTGACTTATTCACAAGTTCAATGGCGCCAATATGTTCAGGTTTGTCATCTGCGCCGCGCACCACCATCGGCGCGCACAGAATTGATTTGGTGGTAAATCCGCTTTGTTCGTCAACGCTGCCTTGAAAACTGGGGTCTTTGGAAACGTCGCGGACCATTTCAGAAACATTGCCCGCAACCGAACGACCGACAATGCCCTGATCGGCCGGTATGGACAGACCCAAGATATCCACAGGGCCATGGCTGGCATGACACACCAACTGAGCATGGTCGTTGTCTAATAAGAACAACGCCCCGCCTTCGGCCCCCACCAAGTGCGCAATACGCGCCAAAGCGWGGCTCATYGTGGMTTCTATATCATGRGACGCCGCAAAATCRTGGCCCATTTGTGCCAGAAGATCTAAYTGTTCACTCACCNMYWSCCCCCTCAGGCCNYWWAWYMYYCTRTATCTTTATAAGGGACTCGCCCSRMKRKTGCCTYWCTTTTTTTRCTGTWTWTTGGAATAATGCCAAAAATACGTAAATTTGATTATTTTTTTTMRRCCCATGATWAATCCGACAAAYRMGRGCTTACTGCCCGGAAATTGTGGCATTTCGGCCTTAWTTCGAATCATTCYAAGRWTTGAARGTTGGCTTTTTTAWGYARCAAATAGCGACTAAAGATTGACACTCGCGTCCCAACATAATATTSARGTCACTGCAATTCCCTAGMAAGCTGGGGGTTTTTCGCATATTAAGWCTWTCCYTGTGCACTTTTTAGCATRGGGGCAAWTAAGAACTATTACGTCCGAATTACTAANCAAATACGTCCGATTTTATTTGGGGAGGGACTATGACTACAGACGCTGACACAKCCCACGTGCACGAGCACCACTGGGAATGGAGCTGGGCTCCGCTTTTCGTTGTAACGGGAATTTTCTTCCTGCTACCCTTGGCATTTGGTGCATACTTCCAATATGACAACATGATGTTGACCTCGGTCTTTGGTGGCCTTGGYACMGTTGTTTTGCTTATTGGTGTWGGTATGTGGACCAATGAAGGTCTTACAGAAGTACCACTKATTKCTGGTGTTGCTAACATTGGCCTGCCGATCTTTATCCTTTCAGAAGTCTTCATCTTYTTGACGCTGTTTCTCAGCTAYTGGATGTTGCGTCTTGGTTTYGATACATGGCCGCCYGAAGGCACGCCACACATCGACAAGACATTGCCWTTGATYATGACCKTTATTCTGGTCAGCTCTTCRRTCACCTGCCACGTTGCAGAAGAAAAACTAGAGCACGGCAATCTTTCTGGCTTTAACGCYTGGTGGATYATCACCATCGTCTTGGGCACAATCTTCTTGGGTTGTACCTTGTACGAATGGRAYCAYTTGATYGGCTTGAACTTCTTGCCTGAAACAAACGCYTATTCRACYGCKTTYTACACGATTACAGGCTTCCACGCCTCTCACGTGTTGGTTGGYYTKGGYGCCTTTATTGCWGTTCTWATYCCWGCAWTGGGTGGMCGTACGAACAAAACGTTCGTCACATGTGTGTCCGTWTACTGGCACTTTGTTGACGTCATTTGGTTCTTCGTCGCTTCTCAGATTTAYTTCTGGTAGAGACGGRACAARCGGAATGTTTACGATGATCCGAAACAGGATATTAATGACAACKGCCCTTCTCGCCTGTGCTTTGGCTGGTTCTCCAGCCGAGGCACAGTACGGGGGAGTTGTCCCTGTTTCGGACATCGATCCGTCTATTTTCATYATTGATGAGAAAAAACAYCTCGGCGCTTTATTAAACGTCGRMACYYMGTTTATCGATGRCCAGGGCAAAGAATTTACATTGTCTGATAAGCTCGAYAAGCCTCTTATATTGGTTATGTCATACTACACCTGTGATGGCAGTTGCTCTGTTATCAATCAGGATCTAAATGCCCAGCTGGCCGAAGTTWCAGGCGTKACGCCGGGCGAAGACTTCAACGTGTTGACCATTTCWTTCGATTCCAATGACAACNYNGRAANCGATTGATGAGTTTAAGCAACAYTTGAAAATGAGCTCTAATATGMAGGGTTCATGGACATTCGCTACGTTCAAGAATAAAGACGAAATTAAACCATTTGCCGACACCATCGGCTTTAATTTCTTTTGGTCGCCTCAGGATCGGACWTTTTTCCATCCCGGGGCATTCATATTCCTGACGCCCGAGGGTCGCATGGCTCGCGTCTTGTAYGCYCTCAATAGCGGGCCTCAGGATATTCAGCTGGCTGTCTACGATGCACGGAACAATAATTTTGCKCCYAATGACATCGTCGATTTTGTGGTCAGCCTTTGTTACAGTTATAAYTACGCTGAAGGTAAATATACCRTCAGCATACCATTGTTTGTAGGTGCGGGAGCCCTTTCTTTGGGGATCACGTCCTTTGCAGTTTCCGTCGTGTGGTATCGCCGACGGAAGAGAGGGAGGAAAGTTTAATGAAGAAACTAACGTTAGCAATGTCTGGTTTGGTCAGCACTGTTTTGCTGTCCGGTCAGGCCTTTGCACAAGCCGCTAATGAGGGTCTAGCCATTCCCAATGAATCTTGGGAACATTTGTGGTACGAGGTTATCCTCGACATCACAATTATTGGCGTAATCATGGCCGTTGCTGCGGTTATTATGCTTATTAAGTATAAAGCCACCAGCCCCGACCAAGTAGGTACAGCTAAGGAATTGACCAGCGTCCAATCAATTGCTTATGCCTTGATCCCTGCTGCTCTTTTCATGGCCGATGACTTTTATTTGGCTGCAAACGGTTGGAC
>NVSZ01000106.1 GCA_002732845.1 Rhodospirillaceae bacterium | reverse complement strand
GCATTTGCACTTCGAATTTCACTTCCGGAACTTTTGGAAGGTATTGATACTGATATAGTCGGTGTAAATTATATGACCGACACAATGTCCAATCGTTTAATCGGAAGTCTATATTGTGGAAATAAATCTGTGAAGATGACCATGATTTATAGCCCTTAGGATAGCGTATGACGTGAGCCCCCAGTACCCTCTCGTAATGGGATGGGGGCTCTCTCTTCTTAATAATTGTAAATTTTTATCTATGCTGTTTTAAAACGGTATCGGAGACCTATGTCATGAGTAAATTAATGGAAGACCTTGATGTTGAAGATTACATGCCTCTTTTCAAAGAAGAACGAGATATTGAGCATGCAAGAAAAGAAAATAAGGCCCGAATTAGGACATTACGTAAGGTGGGCAAGAAAAAAGCAATTGCGTTGGCTAATAAACTAGATAAATGCCAACCCGAAGACAAGTGTGGTTCACCCGCATGCGCTGAATGTAATTGGTTGGCCCGGCGACTGCACACCCGTCAAATGCGGCGGATTTTTAAGATGTCTGCAAAACAATTTCATGTATGCATCGTTCCCATCGAGTTCTATTTTAAACCTCGTGCATTACGTCAGATCAATGTTAAGCGCCTGAAGGATACTCTTCGCAAACAGATTGCGCGTGTAGGGATCAAAAGGGTGCTAATCGTTGGCGGAATTGAGGTGGAATATAAATTTAAGAGAAAGCGCATGTGCCTGCATTGGCATCTGATATTTGGTAATTGCACTAAGGGCGATATTGAAAAACTCCGCCGTTATTATCCAAATCATCGGGAAATGAAAAAGAGCCCTATTAAACCCGGAGAGGAAAACCGCGTCTACCAATACGGTATAAAAAATTCCACCTTTGGTAAAAACCCACATAACAGAAAACCAAAGAGACCCTATCCGAAGATACATGCGGAGCACCTGTATTTACTTGATCGCCATACCTTCCATGACCTTATGTTTATGCGCGGTGTCCGTTTTAATGGTGGCAAGCTCGGGATTATCAAAAAATCAGATTTAGATCAAAAAACAAGAAACGAAAAACGGCCCCTTAGAAAGGCATTTTGAGGTGTGGAGCAGGGTAGCAGAGGCTGATTTCATGCCTTTCTACGCCCCTCATATGGATAGTGGTGCTTATGGCCGTGTGGGTGCTAATGTCCTGTTGTCAGCGAGAGTTTGGAAAACGGTGCATACTTCACTGACAATCTTGTCATCGAACAATTACACATCATGCCTTATAGATACACCTAATCATATAGCTAGAGTTGGTAACTGGTATAGTTGTGGTAAATGGTGAATGTGTATTGGTTAATACTACACGCGCTGTTATGTGCCATTTTTGAACGTTCTCGCGGACAGAGTTCAAAGACAGAGTTCGATGACTAGGTTCAGTGACAGAGTTCCCTGACAACTTTGATGACAAGGTTCGTGGACAAGTTTAAGTCCTGTGTGCCATCCAAAATGCCTCCGCTCACCTTCAGCTAAAACACGACCAAATATGGCGTGTCTGTATCTTAGAATTCTAAGCCTTACATTGATGTCATTCTACTAAGGAGTATACATTTTGAAGATCAGCCTCAGAAAATTTATGGTCACAATTGGGTCCGTGTTCGGCACCTTTATAGTGTCACCCGCATTGTCCAAACTATTTAGCCCTGCATCGATTGTAATTCAAACCTTAGCTATAGCTGAGAAGGATGTTGCACTCTCAGTTCCACGTCTTCGAACGTTGCTTTTCAGTCTGACGCCTATGGGAAACAGTTCTGAGCTCAGAAAACACCCCATCCCAACTGACAGCAGTTTGGGTTTAAACGATGCACTCTTTGCTTAGGCATCCCATTAATCCCCAAAGAATAACTTTTCGCGTGGTTGCTAGGTGGTTGCTAAAATAAAAACGGCTTAGCGCTGATGTGCGCTAAGCCGTTGTTTTATATGGTGCCGGCACCAAGATTCGAACTCGGGACCCCCTGATTACAAATCAGGTGCTCTACCAACTGAGCTATACCGGCGTAGGGTAATTATTTTCCGATGATATACAGGCGAAATGGGCTTTGGGCAAGGGGGGTTTTTGTTCTTTTGGTATTTTTTTCTGATCCGCGTAACAGTGCGCGTTTCTCACTGTGCGCGGCCTATAAAATACTTAGCCGCACTGGGCTTTAAAACGCAGGTAATGATCGACCAAAGTAAGGGCCAGCATGGCTTCTGCCACGGGAACGGCGCGGATGCCGACACAGGGGTCGTGACGGCCCTTGGTGATGATATCGGTGTTTTTTCCCTTGGTGGTGATGGTTTGGCGCGGCGTGAGAATCGAACTGGTGGGTTTAACCGCCATGCGCGCGATGATGTCTTGGCCGCTGGAAATGCCGCCCAAGGTGCCGCCTGAATTGTTGCTTTGAAATTCTGGGCCATTTTTTCCGGCACGGATCTCGTCGGCGTTTTCTTCACCGGTGAGCCAAGCCGAGTTAAAGCCCGCACCAATTTCCACACCCTTAACGGCGGGGATGGACATCAGGCCTTTGGCGATGTCGGCGTCCAAACGATCAAACACGGGTTCGCCCAATCCGGCGGGAATGCCGGTGGCCTGAACTTCGACGATGCCGCCAATGCTGGACCCGCTTTTGCGCACCCGGCCCAATAAGTCTTCCCACAACGGAACGGTTTTGGCGTCGGGGCAGAAGAATGGGTTTTTATGGATTTGGGTCCATGTCCAACGTTGATAATCAATGTCGATGGGCCCCATTTGCACCAAGGCCCCGCGGATTTTGACGCGTTTAGAAATTTTGTCTTCCAACACGCGGCGCGCCACGGCTCCGGCGGCCACGCGTACGGCGGTTTCGCGGGCCGATGACCGTCCGCCACCACGGTAATCGCGAAAGCCGTATTTTTCCGTATAGGTAAAGTCGGCATGACCGGGGCGAAATTTGTCTTTGATATCGCCGTAGTCCTTGGACCGCTGGTCGGTGTTTTCGATCAACAACGCAATTGGCGTGCCGGTGGTTTTGCCTTCGAATACGCCGGACAAGATTTTTACGATGTCGGCTTCTTGACGTTGGGTGGTGTGTTTGGATTGTCCGGGGCGGCGTTTGTCCAAGTACGGCTGGATGTCGGCTTCGCTCAATTTGATGCCGGGCGGGCATCCGTCGATGGTGCCGCCAATGGCCGGCCCGTGAGATTCGCCAAACGTGGTCAGACGGAACAGTTCGCCAATGGAATTGCCAGACATACTTTTGCTTTCTTTATTTAAACGCTGTTTAAACCGTCGAGATATCGGGTGCGTCGACGGCTTTCATACCCACGGTGTTATAGCCGCAATCCACATAATGCAGTTCGCCGGTGACACCGCTGGATAAGGATGACAACAGATACAATCCGGCGCCGCCGACGTCTTCCAACGTGACGTTACGCCGCATGGGTGAATTCAATTCGTTCCATTTGAGGATATAGCGGAAATCACCGATGCCGCTGGACGCCAAGGTTTTCATCGGTCCGGCACTCAACGCGTTGACGCGAATGTTGCTGCGGCCCAAATCTTCGGCCAAGTAACGCACGCTGGCTTCCAATGCGGCCTTTGCCACGCCCATGACATTGTAATGGGGGATGACTTTTTCGGCGCCATAATAACTGAGCGTGATAATCGATCCACCATCGGTCATCAACGGCACGGCGCGTTGGGTGATCGCGGTTAGGGAATAGACCGAGATGTCCATGGTGCGCTGGAAATTTTCCCGCGTGGTATCGACATATTTACCCTTGAGTTCGTCTTTGTCGGAATAGGCGATGGCGTGCACGACAAAATCTAATTTGCCCCAACGCTCGCCAATTTCTTTAAACACCTGATCGACGCTGTCCATGTTGGTGACATCGCATTCAATCAAGAAGTCTGATCCGACTTTGGCGGCCAAAGGTTCAACCCGTTTTTTCAAGGCCTCGCCCTGATAGGTGAAGGCAATTTCAGCGCCTTGGGCATGCAGTTSYWGAWCWWYRCCSMAGRNCWRTKGMACSNTWSYKSRSGACGCCCATGACGAGGCCGCGTTTTCCAGCCATAAGTGGACCAGCTGTGGTCATTGATTTGGGTCCCTATCTTTTTCAAAACAAAGTTAAAGTTAACGTATTCGTTTTCATCCTACACGAAACAATCAGGTGCTGAAAAGGCATGGTTGCGAGATCGTTTCAGTTTGGCGAGTTTGTTGTGTATCATGCACCAAATGGGTTAATAGATTGTTGCTGAAAAATGAACAATACCGAAAATAATAAAAACCTTATTTCACCGAGAAAACAGAGATTAAACGTATGTTTATGAAGGATTTAAAGTCTTTTTCAGGTTTGGTCTTGCGACGTTTTGGGCAAGATCAATGCATGCGCATTGCGGCGGCGTTAAGCTATACCATGTTGCTGGCTTTGGTGCCTTTGGGGACCATCGTTTTTGCAATTTTGCGGGCCTTTCCGATCTTTGACGATATTCAAGGGCAGATTAAATCGCTTTTGTTTGATAACTTTTTGCCCGAATCGGTGAATGAGGTTGGTCAATATTTTGATCAGTTCATATCACAAACAGAGGGGTTAACGGCGGTTGGAACGATTGCCCTGGCGGTGACCGCGATCATGTTGTTGTCGACCATCGAAGTCGCGTTGAACAAGATCTTCCGGGTGAAAACCAAACGTGCCTTTGTGCCRCGGTTATTAATGTTTTGGGCGGTGTTAACGGTTGGGCCTTTGTTGTTGGGCGGGTCGTTGTCTTTGGGCACGTATTTGTTGGTGGTGACCTCGTTTGTCGAAGGCGAAGTCTTTTCCGGCTTTGGCGGTGTGGTCGCTAAAATATTGCCAACAGTTCTGGCCGTTGGCGCCTTTTCGGTTTTTTACGCGATCGTTCCCAACAAACATGTGCGGATGCGCGATGCCTTAATCGGGGGCTTAACGGCGGGATTGTTGTTCGGTGTTGTGCGCAAATTGTTTGCTTTGTACATCACCACATTTCCGGCCTATCAGACCATTTACGGGGCGTTGTCGACGTTGCCCATATTCCTGATTTGGATGTATGTCAGTTGGGCCATCGTATTGATTGGAGCAGAAGTCACGGCCAGCCTGAGCCAATGGGCGCGCCCACGTGCTGAAGATTGTTTCGAACACTTAGCCCCCGCCCGCCAATTGGAAACGTGCTTGGCCGCCTTAGAAAATTTGTGGCGAAAATCCAGAAATCAAGATGATGTGAACCCAAATCGCAGCGTTGCCCGTGCGGACGAATTAGAAGAAGCCTTAGAAGTGCTGCGCGAAAAAGGCTTTGCCAACCAAAGCGACCATGGAGAATGGTTGTTGGTGCGGGATGTGGAAACCGTTACAATCTTAGAACTGGCCTATGGCTTAGGCCTTGCGCCAGACCCAGATGACTTGGTTTCCCCGGCGCGGCGCAAGTGGCAGGACGATTTGCAACAGGCCCTGACAAGCCGGGATGCGACACATATGGGGCGCTCATTGCGACAGTTGTTTGATCGTAGCGCACAGTAATTTATCATACAAAAACAAATGGCCAATCTAAGTGTAAACATGCCTTTTCAAGGTAAGTTAGATGCTTTAGAATCTTTCCTATAAGAATGCAATTTAGATATTCGCGAGGAAAGGAGACAATGGTTATGCAGAACATTGTACGCCTTGTTTTGACACTCCTTCTTTTCTTGCAAGTTTTTGCCTTCGCCGTTCCCGTACAGGCTGGGGACGAAGAAGAGGTGCGCATCGGCGTTCTTTCGTTTCGGTCAAAAGACCAAACTTTAAAAAAATGGTCTCCAACGGCGCAGTATCTGACAGATACGATCCCCGGCTATTCCTTTCAGATCGTTCCGATGTTTTACCCTGAACTGGAAAAGGCCACTCAACAAAGCGAAATCGATTTTGTCCTGACCAATAGTGGTCATTATATAACGTTGGTCGTGCACTATGGTGTTGAACGGCTGGCGACGTTAAAAAAAATGTTGCAGGGGAATGAGGTTGATCGATTTGGCGGGGTGATTTTCACACGGTCTGATCGCGATGATATTAACAATCTGAAAGACCTTAACGGAAAAAGCTTCCTTGGCGTTGGGCGATATTCGTTGGGCGGATTTTTGGTGGGGTGGGAAAGTTTGTTAAAAGCCGGTGTTGATCCCTTGACGGATTTCAGCAAGCTTTCGTTTAATGGCATGCCCCATGATGATGTGGTGATGCGGGTGATCAATCGGGAAATTGATGCCGGAACCGTGCGCACCAGTGTTTTGGAATCCATGAGCCGGGAAGGGCGCATTGATCTGGCCGACCTTAAAATTCTGGGTCAAAGGCAAACCAAAGATTTTCCGTTTTTGCATTCAACGGAACTGTACCCAGAATGGCCGATAGCCAAATTAACACACACGTCGAGTGAGTTAGCAAAATCCGTTTTGTTGGCTCTTTTTAATCTTTCACCTGATCATCAAGCGGCCCAAATGGGGGGGTACGCCGGGTGGATTGTGCCCAAAGATTACCGGACCGTTCGCGTGTTGATGGAACAATTGCGGACAGGGCCTTTTGCCGTTCCCCGAAACTTTAATGTCACGGATGTGTTGCGTAAATACGAAATATTGATTTCTGCGGCCGCTATTTTCATCTTAATTGCGGTGATCGTTTTTATCTTGCGCATTATGAACTTAAATAAGGCCTTGCAGCGGGCCAAAGAAAAATTAGAGCTGAGCGTTGAGCAAAAAACCTTAGATCTTCGCGCCACCGAAGGCTTGCTTGAAAATCTGGCCGATCAAGTGCCGGGCGCTATTTATCAATATTTACAAAGAGTGGATGGCACGGCCTGTTTTCCGTTTGCAAGCCTTGGCATTAAAGACATCTATGGTGTGAGCCCTGAAGATATTAAAGAAAGTGCGGATCGCGCTTTTGCCGTTTTGCATCCCGAAGATTTAGAAAATGTGGCTCTGAAAATTAAGGAGTCTGCCGAAAACCTAACACCTTGGCAAGATGAGTTTCGCGTCATCCTTCCCGGCGAAAGTGGACCGTCTTGGCGTGAAGGTTATGCGATGCCGGAACGCTTAAGTGATGGCTCAACGCTTTGGCACGGTTTTATCACCAACATCGATAAACGCAAATTGGTTGAAGAAACTTTGCAAAAAAGCGAAGAAAATTATCGCCATTTGATTGAGCAAACACAGTCTGAATATCTTATTTATTCACATGATAAAGAAGGC
>NVSZ01000105.1 GCA_002732845.1 Rhodospirillaceae bacterium | reverse complement strand
GCAACGCTGTCGCGTACCGCTGGGCGTACACCTCTGGGAACGATTGATCGATCGTCAGGTGCGAAACAAGCTGCAAGAAATCCTCTCGCCGCTCCTTGTAGTCGTAAGGGATGTTGATATAGATGAGCGAGTCGTCCACTCCGCGTGCCGTCTGCCGACGGTCCGTAGGGCGTGCTGGGAACGCCGAGTTGATCGCCCCGACCATCTGCCTGACGCGCTGGTGCGATGGGTTGTCCAGATAAATCTGGATCTCCGTCTCCATCGTCACATACCCGCCATCAAGAATACGCCCAATATTCTGCGAGACCCCGTTCGTTTCCACCCCCGGCTGAGCAAACGGATTCACAAAGATAGGCCCCGCCGCCTTCCCGAGAATGTGCGCCTGCCTGTCATTAAACGATGCCGGAGGCCCGATCCGCAGTTCGGTCGTCCACAGCTTGCCCCCCTCAAGACTCGTCGCGTTGATCGCCCGCACATACACATCGAAACTATCCCCAACAGTAGATCCGGCAGGAACCGCGGCCTGAATAATCACCGCCGCAGTGTTCGGATCACGCAATAACTGCCTCGGACTCTTCGAATACAGCGGCGATTGCGTATTGTCATTGGCGATCGACACCCCGTTGAGCCCCATCATCCGCTCCAGGTGCCCCGCGTACTCCTCGKGCATCGTCAGCCCGCCCGTACCATCGAGCCCCACCATAAACCCAATCCCCGACACCAGCGTCGCCGTATTGCCCACGATCCGTGCCTCGGCACCAATCGYCCCACGCAACTGCGAAGGCATCTCACGCACCACTGTGGGCGAACTAATCCTCGGCTTGGGCGCCGGCTTGTTTTTGGGCGAAACAGTGACAAAACGTCAATGGCTGGGCTTTAGCTTGGGGCTGGTCGGAGTCCTTTTGGTGTTGGGTGACAAGCTGAGCTTAGACATCGAAAACATTCACGGTATTCTGTATGCGATGATCGCCTTGTTGGGTATTACGGTGGGGACGCTCTATCAAAAAAGCCATGGCCATGCGATGGATCTCAGGTCGGGATCAGCCATACAATTTGCCGTTGCTGCGATTCCCATGGGCATCTTGGCGTGGTTTTTTGAAACACGTGACGTACAATGGACGGGTGAGTTTGTGTTTGCCCTTGGCTGGTTGGTGGTGGTGTTGTCATTGGGGGCCATGACGTTATTGTTTTTGCTGATCCGCAGCGGCGGGGCGGCTAAGATCGCAAGCTTGTTTTATTTGGTGCCGCCCGTGACCGCTGTATTGGCGTGGGCGCTGTTCGGAGAATCCCTTGGCCTTATGGCGTTGGGTGGAATGGGTATTGTGGTCATCGGTGTAGCGCTGGTCACCAAGGGCTAATGAATTTTAAGGATTAAAGATTATGGACGACGGAATGCTGAACGCGACAATTGCCGAATTGGATGCATCGCGGGCGATTGTTTATCGGCATATGAACGCAACGCCGACGTATAACTGGCCATTGTTGTGCCAACGCACGGGCTGTGACATTTGGGTGAAACACGAAAATCATACCCCCGTCGGGGCCTTTAAAGTGCGCGGCGGTTTGGTTTATTTATCCGGCCTGCGCGCCACCCAGCCCGATTTAAAGGGCGTGATTTCCGCAACGCGGGGAAATCATGGTCAAAGCCTGGCCTTTGCCGCAAATAAAGTCGGGCTTGAAGCGGTGATCATCGTACCAAAGGGAAACTGTCCCGATAAAAATGCCGCGATCAAAGCCTTGGGCGCGGAACTGATCATTCACGGTGAAGACTTTCAAGAAGCCTTAGAATACACGCAAGGCCTAGCCCAAGAACGTGGATTGTTCATGATTGGCCCGTTTGAAAAACCATTGATGCGCGGCGTTGGCACCTATGCCTTGGAACTGTTCGAACAGGTTGGCAAACTGGACGCGGTGTATGTGCCCATTGGTATGGGGTCGGGTATTTGTGGACTGATTAAGGTGCGTGATGCTTTGGACTTAAAAACCGAAATTATCGGCGTGGTGTCGGAAAACGCTCCAGCTTATGCCTTGTCCTTTGAAAAGGGTGAAGTGGTTGAAACCGAAACGGCAAACACCTTGGCCGATGGCGTGGCGTGCCGTGTGCCCAGTCCAGAAGCCTTTGAAATCATCAAAGACGGCGCGGCGCGCATTTTACGGGTTAGCGAAGATGAGATTTTGGATGCCATGGGCATGTACTTTACCGACACCCATAACCTTGCCGAAGGGGCGGCCGCCACGCCGCTGGCGGGCTTGATGCAAGAAAAAGACAAACAGGCGGGTAAAAAGATCGGACTAATTTTGTCTGGCGGCAACGCCGACCGGGCCACCTTTGCCAAAGTCTTGGCCAGAATTGGAAAGAACACATGACCGAAGAGCTTTTTCGCGAAGACAGCTACCTGCAAAATTGCACGGCCATTGTGACCGCCGTTTCCGATCAAGGCGTGGTGCTCGACAGAACCGTTTTTTATCCGTCCGGCGGCGGACAGCCGGGTGATCGGGGGCTGATGACGTTTTTATCTGGTGAAGCCAGCATCGTTGATACCCGCAAGGACGAAAACGGAATTTTGCATGTCCTTGAAGAGAATGCCACGGTCCCCAGCGTTGGCGAAGAAGTCACGGTGAATTTAGATTGGGACCGCCGTCATATACTGATGCGCATGCACACTTGTATGCATTTGGTGTGTTCGCTGGTCGAAGGCGATGTCACCGGTGGACAAGTCGGTGAAGCCAAAAGCCGCCTTGACTTTAACATCCCCGAAAATCCGGACAAGGTTGCCTTGGGCGAAGCTTTGAACAAACTGATCGTCGAAGACCATCCATTAACGCACAGCTGGATCACCGATGAAGAGTTAGATGCCAATCCTGATCTTGTCCGCACCATGTCGGTGCAGCCGCCGCGCGGATCGGGGCGTATTCGCATGATTAAGATCGCAGACGTGGATCTGCAACCGTGTGGCGGCACCCACGTCAAATCCACCGCCGAAATCGGCCGGGTGCGAATTGGCAAAATCGAAAACAAAGGCAAGCAAAACCGTCGCATTAACATCTTATTCGATGAAGAGGTTTAACCATGATTTCGCTTTATCAAATTGATTCCTTTGCCACCGAAATCTTTCGCGGTAATCCCGCAGCGGTCTGTCCTACGGATGCATGGCTGTCTGACGATTTGATGCAAAGCTTGGCGGCGGAAAATAATCTATCCGAAACCGCATTTGTGGTTCCCGATCAAACAGGCGAGGCTGATTTTGGTCTGCGTTGGTTTACGCCCGCCGCCGAAGTCGATTTGTGCGGACATGCGACCTTGGCCACGGCATGGGTTCTGTTTAATGAACTCGATTGGCAAAAAGAGGTTGTCAGCTTTAGCACCCGCAGCGGTGTTCTTTATGTAGCGCAAGGTGAAGATGGCTTGTTGACCATGGACTTTCCCAAATGCACCTTAAAACCGGCACCGCATCCAGACGCCTTAACCCACGCTTTGGGTGGTCCGGCCTTGGATTTTTGCATCGCCAGCAATGATATGCGTTTGGCGGTATTGGGTTCGGTCGAAGCCGTGCGGAATTTAAAGCCAAATTTTAGAGCCATTGCTCAAATGGGAACCTTTGGTTTTATCGTCACCGCCAAAGGGGAGGGGGATGTTGATTTTGTGTCCCGTTTTTTTGCTCCTCAGTTGGGCATTGTCGAAGATCCGGTCACAGGTTCAGCCCACACAGTCTTGGCCCCGTATTGGGCCCGGCGCCTGAAGAAAGACAGCTTTAAAGCTCAACAAATTTCCGAACGCGGTGGTGAAGTGCTTTGCGTGTTGGACGGGGACCGGGTGAAACTATCGGGCCGGGCTGTTCTGTATATGAAGGGCGAAATTKMCCTGTAAMAWYRTTCAGSASAAGTTCAGSCTGATGGTCTCATACTTTTACATRTGSTARGATTRCRCATATTTAAACTGAGGTCGATTCCATGAAAAAATACATTTTCTCGCTGTTCGCTACTTTGGCTATCCTGATGATGTTGGGCAACCCGGCTGAGGCTGCAGGAAAAAAGGGCATTACCAATTCTCATGCCCGCATCAGCCCCACGATGATCGCGATCTATAGTCCCGGAAAATTGTTGCCTATGACGCGGGCCGTATTTCCCATTTTGACGGTGCCGGAAACAAATGTTTCCGATGGAATACTTGCCAAAGTTTGCCAACGCGAAGCAAATGTTAAAGAAGCTATTATTAGGTTCTTCAGTAAAAACCCAGCCAAGCTTTTGCGCAACGGCCATATTGACGTTAAGGCCTTGCAAAAACAAAAAAAACTGATTGCCAAATACGTCAATCGCAAATTGCACGCCACTTTGGTCAGCGAAGTCAATATTTTGCTCACGGATCCTGACAAAGGCATTCGAAAAGGTGTCATGGCAAGATTCCCCGGAGCGCGAGGTTGTTCTCGTGTTGCTTCTGAATTTATTGAGTTGATGAAAAACCGCGCCCTGGGCGGCAAAGAAGCTGGTAGCGGGAAATAAAACCAAAATAGAAAGAAACCATTAAGACTCGCGCGCTAACATTAACTGAATTTAGTAAATACGATTCGGGGCGTGAGAGCAGGGTCAATTGACCAACACGCCACCACAAAGGGGACACACGACCTTGAAGCGCACCTTGAACAGCACTGTGAACAGCAATGCGAAGCATAATGTGAACCGCATTTGCACGCGTCTAGCCGCAATTGCTCTTGTTACAGGAAGCCTATCGGCTTGTAGCCTGATTGAAGACAACCAGTTTTTTCAATCTATGTCCGACACCCTTGCCAAGGGAAGCCAAAATAGTTTAGCCGAATTGGGGCTGGCCGAAATGGCGAAGGGCGACAACTTTCGGGCGCAAACTTATTTCGAACGGGCTTTAAATGCGAATGCAACGGATGTCCATGCTTTATACGGTATGGCGCTGGTGCATCAAAACGCAGGAGAAACCAACCAGGCCCGTCGTCTTTATGAACGCATTTTGGCGATTACCCCGGTGCCCAACGAAGAAATTCTGATTTGGGCCGATAATAGAACCCAGCCCATTATCGATATTGCCGAAGTTAACATGCAGCTGCTCAGCAGCGGTGGCATGGTGCAAACGTCGATGGGTATGCCCGTGGGCATGGCTGAGCCTCAGCCCACGGCTCCACAGGTGGGGATGGGGGGCGGCATGGCCCAAGGCCAAGCTCAACTTCAGCCTCAACACCAATATCCAACTCTGCAATCGAGCCTGCAACCTCAATCCATGCAACCTCAACAGCAAGTGACCAATGGTCCGTTGTTTAAGAATGTGGATTTAAATATTGTGGCTCGGTTTAAAACCTTGCGCTCGCTTTTGGACCAAGGCCTTTTGACACAGGATGAATTTTTAATTCGCCGTAAAGTGAACGTCGGGGCTTTGTTGCCGTTGACGTCGCCTCCGGCTGCTGTTGGTCTTGATCGCCCGGTGCCGCCGCTGGTCCAAATTTCTGGGCGCTTGCGGGCAATCGGGCGGGCTTTGGAAATGCGCGCCTTGTCCCCGGCGCAACATACCGCTGAACGCACCATGATTGTTGATGCCCTGATGCCGCAAAACCCGGCGTCTAGAGCAAACCCAGCCCCGCCGCCTAAGGGCTTGATGGAAGCTGCCGACGCGGTTCGCCGTTTGGAAATGTTGCAAAAGGCTGATTTGATTACGGCTGGCGAATATCAAAAAGAACGTGCGGCCATTGAAACATCGATGAAACCCGCAGGATCAGCCTCCTTAGCCGTGCCGCAAAGTGCATCAAGGCAAGGTGTAGGCTCGATGCCTTTGTCACCAGCTTCCACACCAAAGGCCGTATCTGGCTTTCAACCTGCCGTGCATTTGTCGTCTTACAGACAAAAGAGCGCAGCGCTTAAGGGCTGGTCTGAATTGCAAAAACGCTATGGTTCGTTGTTGGGCGGATTGGAAACCAGCATTGAACGCGTGAACTTGGGCGATGGAAAAGGCGTGTTTTACCGTCTGAAGGCAGGACCCTTGCCCAGCAATGGTGACGCAAAGAATCTTTGTCGAAAACTTAAGTCTAAGCGTCAATATTGTGATCCGACGACCATCAACTTCGGTTAGATTCTTGTATTGAACGAGACATTTGCATTGAACAAAAAAACGGCGGCTCTTCATGAGCCGCCGTTTTTGTTTGTCTGTGTATTGTGAACCTAGTTCAGGGTGCCGGCGCCAACCGGAGCAGACATGGGTGCCGGGGCCATTGCCGGGGCTGCTGTCGCTCCGCCGCGTGGTGAAATGGTCAAGGTCACCTTGGTGCCGCTTAATGTGGCGGGTTCCAATTGAATGGAAATCACCCGGCCTTGGCGTTCATAAGTTAAAACACTGGTGGGGGCGCGCACCGAAGTGATCTCGATCCAGGCAAAATTTGGTAATTCTTGTTTGTAAAAATCAAACATGGAATTTGCATCATGCCCGGTGGCAAGGCCCAGTTGCCCGTACCAGCTTTCGCCACTGCCAAATACGATGGTCCGGGTCATATCCATGTTGGCACCGGAAGGCACAGGAATATCTGGGAAGCGGTTAAAGGCTTTAGGTGGCATCGATGATTGCCCCGTTGCACCTTGGCCAGCATTTTGGGCTGAGGCCTGTGTTTGCGGGTCCATGCTTGTTGAGGAAGAAGGGTAAAGGCTGGTGCCTTGGGCGCAGGCCCCTAAAAAAAGGGCAAGAGTCGCAGTCGTGAGTAGATTCGTATGTTTTGGCATGGCCATTTGTATTTGGTCCCTAGATTTTAAATATTGCAGTTCTGTTTTTTGATTTTTAACACAAGAAACGTCCTCTTTTTATCCACAAAGCCGCGATCTTGATATTTAAGCCAAACATGGCTATAATCAACGGCTCTGCAGGTCTAAGAGGGCGCACAGTAGCCTCTTATTAGACACCAGAGACCGTTAAAAACCATTTAATTTAATTTTTTGAATTTTATGGTTTGACAATCTGTCGGGCTAGGCCTAAAACCCGGCTTGTCGAAACGAACTGACGCTTCACACATTACGAAGTTAAGTGGTTTCGGTTTTTTGTCTCTGGGTCTTTTCTTTAAGGACTTGCGAGGCGGAAATGTTCTTTTACATTGTTGATGATTTGGAAGAGATGCGCAGGCGGCGATCATTGGGCTTAGTCCAATTTCGGAGCTGTTCGTAAGAACTTAATTTGTGCATCGTTCTATAGAATACGACGTTGATTGATCTTTTATCTTCGGATGAATTTTTAGTCAGTGTTGTGTACATATATGTAACGTTTGTGCATTTATGATGAGTGACTTCGGTTGCTTATTATATCTGTCAATTTTGAGTAATTATGAGCAGGTCTT
>NVSZ01000104.1 GCA_002732845.1 Rhodospirillaceae bacterium | reverse complement strand
CCCCTATTACGCAGATATCACATGAAATTTTTTGACTCATAATCAAATTTACCCTTTTTCACCTTTGAATTTTTTATACAAAATAGGCAGGAGGGAAATCGCCGCGAGTCCTAAAATAGGATACAAAATATGCGGTTCAAAAATAACACCCAAATCCGGCGTTTCGCCTTTTTCAATCACGGTGCCCAAGCCCGCCCCCACATGAGCATAAATCGTGGTGCCGGGAATGATGCCGATGAACGTGGCAATCACATAGGTCCTAAATTTTACATCCAACAAGGCCGGAACCAAATTCACCAACCAAAATGGAAAAGCCGGAACAAGGCGCAAAAACATCAAATAGCTAAAGGCATTTTCACGAAAGCCGTTTTCCATTTTGGATAAACTGGACCCGGCTTTGGCCTTGAACAAATCGGCAAAGGCATAACGCGCGGCCAAGAAAATCGCACACGCCCCCAAGGTCGCGCCGACCACCACATATATAGACCCGGCTAAGCCACCAAAGACCAGCCCGCCGCCCAGGGTCAAGAACATGCCGCCGGGCAAAGACAAACCAACAACGACAACATACATCACAATAAAGCCGACGACGGCCAGCATTTGATTGTCTGTTGCCCACGCGGTCATTTCCACATAATTTTCAGAAAGYGAYTTRAARCTCAATAMWTCMTGRAAACCMCCRACAAAAAAGATTGTGATGCCCAAAAATACGATCACAACGGGGACATAACGCTTAAAGCCCTTTGGAGTYGGTTGACCGGGTTCTAAAACAGCGTCTTTGTGAACATGAGGGCGTTGAGAATCGTCAGAGTTTTCAGGGGTTTTAGCCATTTTTGGGCCCTTTTTTAAAGATGAATATAAAGAGTATGGTACGTGTGCCTTCAACACACTAGCGCTATTTACTGCCTTTAATTTCGCTCGAACGCTCGAAAAAGATACAGGCTGTGTATAAAGAGTTCAGATAATSACACTTGTAWCGTTGACTTCATTSTCTGTACCCCTTATACCACGCGACTTAATTAGAGCTATTGGAGACGTATCGTGAAACGTACATATCAGCCGAGCAAACTTGTTCGCAAACGCCGTCACGGCTTTCGCAGTCGTATGGCCACCGTTGGTGGTCGCCGCATCATTGCTGCGCGCCGCGCTAAGGGCCGTAAGCGCCTATCCGCCTAACGTCGGGTTATGGGGCACCAACTTTTGCGCTTAAAGAARCGRCCTGAATTTCTTCGGGTCGCGTCTACGCGCAAAAARTGGGCCGCACCTGGATTAATACTTCAGGTMAAAAGCCACCCGGCGGATGGGAAACCAGCCCGCRCGGATGGTTTTTTGCGYGTGGGWTTTACGGTCAGTAAAAAGGTCGGTAATGCGGTCAACCGCAATCGGGCAAAACGTCGCCTGCGTGCGTTAGCCGCTGAAATACTGCCCACCCATGCAAAAGTGGGCTACGACCTTGTGATTATTGGCCGCCGCRCMACAATAGATCGYCCGTATGMAARATTRACGGGYGAYTTATTRAAAGCMTTAGATAAAATGGGCGTYGCYCGGMCYCAAMCTRAGWCTGAGCMYGCWYCTGAACAGRGGACTGAAACRMAATGACYSGCTTTGGCAATCCTTTAACGTGGATTTTYCGCGTTTTGATTAAGGGTTATCAGTGGCTGGTTTCGCCCATATTGCCGGGCAGTTGTCGTTTTTATCCCACCTGTTCATCTTATGCTTTAGAAGCCCTTGACCAACATGGCCCTTTCAAAGGGGCGTGGTTAAGCGTAAAACGC
Source organism: Rhodospirillaceae bacterium (assembly GCA_002732845.1). GTDB lineage: Bacteria > Pseudomonadota > Alphaproteobacteria > Rhodospirillales > Magnetovibrionaceae > JANLGW01. Next base: position 5,561 of record NVSZ01000104.1, on the reverse strand, counting down.
ATTGTTCGCTGTCATCCTTGGAATGACGGTGGCATGGATCCGGTGCCTGCAAAGGCCCACAAACACACTTCCGATGGCGGTTGCTGTCATTAGAAACAACGATTTAACAATTTAAGCGCTCAGCCATACGGCCAAGCGTCTACAAGGACTTAGAAACCGTAATGGACAACCGCAATCTATTTCTGGCCATCGTCATTTCCGTCGTGATTTTGCTTGGCTTTGAGTTTTTCTATCCAAAGCCCCCCGTCCAGCAAGCGGCGGTGACCGAACAAGCGGCTTCGGCCGGAAGCGCGCCGACACAGGCCAGCGCACCGCAAGCCAGCGCGAATCAATCGCAAATCCCAACGGTTCCCGGTGCCGTGCCCAGCACGCCGAAAATTCAGGCCGCTATGGCCGCAGCTGCCGTTGTGGATAACATCACCACATTGTTGAATGACCCGGCACGGGTTTCCATCACCACGCCCAGCGTGACCGGATCGATTTCGCTCCGCGGCGGACGCATCGATGATTTGATTTTAAACGCCTATACGGAAACCTTGGACGCCAACAGCCCGAAAATCCGCCTCTTGACGCCACGGGGCGCTCAAAACGCGTATTATGCGGAACATGGCTGGATTGCCCCCCAAGGCGTTGCCGTACCGTCTACGGACACCCTGTGGAAAGCCGACCGCACGGTTTTGGACCCGCACACCCCGGTCAACCTGACCTGGGACAACGGCCAAGGTCTGACGTTTAAGCGCACCATTTCCATCGACAAAGATTATATGTTCACCATCACGCAAAGTGTTGCCAATGCGACCAATACGGCGTTGACCATGAACCCGTATGGTTTGGTTTCACGTTGGGGTACGCCGGAAACATCTGGTTTGTACATCCTGCACGAAGGCCCGCTTGGCGTGTTTGAACAAACGCTGGAAGAAGTTGATTATTCCGACCTGCAAGACGATGGACAAATGTCTTTCCCCTCCGTGGGTGGCTGGGTTGGCTTTACCGATAAATACTGGCTGACGGCTTTGGTCCCTGATCAAAAAGCCAAAATCAATGCCCGTATGTTGTATTCCAAAACGGGCATGATCGAAAAATATCAAAGTGACTTTGTCGGCGAAGCGATGGTTGTACAGCCCGGTGGTTCGGCGGTCAGCACCACGCATTTCTTTGCTGGTGCCAAAAAAATCACCGTTTTGGATCAGTATGTTGATCAATACGGCATCGAAAACTTCGATTTGGCGATTGATTTCGGAATTTTCTACTTCCTCACCAAACCAATCTTTTATGCCATGAATTGGCTATACAGCTACATCGGCAACTTTGGTGTCGCAATTTTGCTGTTAACCGTCGGCATCAAGGCCGTTTTGTTCCCGTTGGCGAACAAATCTTATACGTCCATGAGCCGCATGAAAAAACTGCAGCCCGAAGTTAAAAAGCTTCAAGAACGGTTTAAAGACGACAAAATGCGTCTGAACCAAGAAATGATGGCGTTGTACAAACGGGAAAAAGCCAATCCGGCGGCCGGTTGTTTGCCGATCTTGGTACAAATTCCGATTTTCTTTGCCTTGTACAAAGTGCTTTTGGTCACCATCGAAATGCGCCAAGCACCGTTCTTTGGCTGGATTCAAGATTTGAGCGTACGTGACCCAGCCTCGATCTGGACCTTGTTCGGCCTGATTGAATGGGATCACTTAGCCGTCATTCCGATGCCTTTGGACATTGGTGTTTGGCCGATCATCATGGGCTTCACCATGTGGCTTCAACAACGCCTGAACCCACAACCCACCGACCCTATTCAAGCGAAAGTATTCTTTTACCTGCCGTTTATCTTCACCTTCTTGTTGGCCAGCTTCTCGGCCGGATTGGTGATCTATTGGGCTTGGAACAACACGCTTTCGATCTTGCAACAGTGGGCGATCATGAAACGCATGGGCGTCAAAGCCGGTTAGTCCTGTGTTTTAGGACGAACTCGCTTTAGGATATATTCTATGAGCAAAATTGAGCCCCTCCCCGTTGACGACAGCTTTGATGAGCAACAAATCGAAGCCGGTCGGATATTGTTCGCCCAAGAGTCCACATTCATGTTGGGCGTGGCGGGTTTGGATCAGGTTCCTGAAACGGACCTGCCTGAAATCGCCTTTGCCGGACGCTCGAACGTGGGCAAGTCTTCACTGGTCAACGCCCTAACCGGTCGGAAATCTTTGGCGCGCATGTCGCACACCCCCGGACGCACCCAACAAATCAACTTTTTTGATTTGGGAAAACGCCTGATGTTGGCCGATATGCCGGGATACGGTTATGCCCGCGCGCCCCTAGACGAAATCGAAAAATGGACTCGTCTGGTCAATGCATATCTTAAAGGCCGGCCCCAGTTAAAACGCGTTTTTGTCTTGATTGATGCCCGTCATGGGCTAAAAGACGTTGACCACAAGGTCATGAAAATGCTGGACGGAGCCGCGGTTTCTTATCAGGTTATTTTGACCAAGGTTGATAAGGTCAAGGCGGCTCAATTGGAAAAAGTTCTGGAAAAAGTTCATGCCGAACTGGCCCGTCATGTCGCGGCCTACCCCATCATCCGCTGCACCAGTTCGCAAAAGAAAATGGGAATTGCCGAGTTGCGCGCCGAAATTGCCGAGCTTGCCGGCCTCTAATTTTCTAGATTCGCCTCAAAATTTACTGTAGGTTCATGGCATTATGGCTGATGACAAAAAAACCACCGCCGCAATTGATGCGCCGCCCGAAGAATGGCTAAAACAAGCCAAGACCTTGTCGGAAGCGTTGCCCTATATGCGCCGTTATGCCAATGAGACCTTGGTCATTAAATTCGGCGGCAATGCTATGGGTGACGCGTCCTTGGCGGAACTGTTTGCGCGCGACATCGTATTGTTGCGGCAAGTCGGCTCGAACCCCATTGTTGTGCACGGCGGCGGTCCACAAATCGGCGCCATGTTGGACAAACTCAAAATCAAAAGCGAGTTTATCAACGGTTTGCGCGTGACCGACCAAGAAACCATCAACGTCGTCGAAATGGTTTTGGCGGGGTCCATCAACAAACATATTGTCAGTGAGATCAATGCTCAGGGCGGGTTTGCCGTGGGCCTGTCGGGCAAAGACGGCAATCTGATTTTGGCCGAAAAATTAAGACGCACCGTCAAAGATGAAGAATCCAACATTGAAAAAGTCTTGGATTTAGGTCTTGTCGGCTACCCCAAAACCATCACCACGCATTTGCTGGACCAGTTTGAAACAAGCGACATCACCCCCGTGATTGCGCCGATTGGGACCGGGCCAAAGGGCGAAACCCTGAACATCAACGCCGACACGGCGGCTGGGGCTATTGCCGGGGCGATGAATGCTAAACGATTGTTAATGCTGACCGACATCAAAGGTGTGCTGAATTCCGATGATAAACTAATTGCAAAAATGACCGCCAGCGAAGCACAAGACCTGATCGACGATGGCACCGTTAAAGGCGGCATGATCCCCAAGGTTGAAACCTGCCTAAACGCCCTCAAAGATGGAGTCGAGGCCGCCGTAATTATTGATGGCCGCATCCCGCATGCTTTGCTGCTGGAACTGTTTACCAAGCACGGTGCGGGCACTCTGATTGTCGCTGATTAGGCCCAAAGACCAATTCTTTCCCAAAACGCATAAATATGATAAACTCGCGAGGATTTCGCGTCCAGTGCACACAGACAACAATCTTTTTTTGACAAATAGATTGGCAGTTAAATCTTATGGTTTTTCAGGGACAAGCCGAAAATATTACTTCTAAGCAGTCGATTTTCATCATCGACAATTTGCCTGTGCGTGTTCAAAAAATCAAAGCGGCCTTTGGCGGCATATATGACCTTCAAGTTTTTTCAGATGGCAACAAAGCCCTTGAAGCCATGCGGCTCACGCCTCCCGATGCGGTGATCAGCGATGATCACACCTTGCAGTCTAATGGACACCACATTCACCGCACAAAATGTACATCAGAACAGTTAAAGGACATTCCTTTTTTCATCAGCTCTGATGCCCTAAATGGCCCGTATCTTCCCAAAAATGGAACAGGGGCAACCGATTATTTTTTCAAGCGCCCGGTCAACCTCAATCAGCTCTTAAACCTTGTTCTGGAAACAACGACAAAAAGTATTGAAGACTCGTGGTCAAAACGACCACCCAAGGCCAGCAACGCATTACACAAAACGTCAGAATGCTTCAGCACCATGGCCCAAGCCATCGCCAACAACACACCCTTGAACAAAACGATGATCACCTCGGGATGTAATCCGTTGATCGAATGCGTACAAGAAGACCAATACAAAGAGGTCCTTCAAGGCCTTAAAAATCATCATAACTTTGTTTACACCCACTCTATGCGCGTGGCTGTTTTCATGTGTGTTTTTGCAAAGGCCTATGACGTCAGCAAAGAAGAAACCATAACTTTAACGACAGCAGGCTTTATGCACGATGTGGGGGAAATGGCGTTACCCAGCAGCCTGTTAAACAAACAAGGCCAGCTCACCGCCCTAGAAATAGAAACCGTTCGTCACCATGTTCAAGATGCAGGTGATATTTTGTCGGCTATCGACGGTCTTCACCCGGTGATCCCGTTGATTGCTGAACTTCATCATGAACGGCTTGATGGCTCGGGTTATCCAAAGGGGTTAAAGGGAACAGAAATAAACGAACTGGGACGCATGATCGCCATCGCAGATGTATTTGCGGCCTTAACAGATCTACGACCGTACAGACAAAGCCTAAATACGCAAGACGCCTTCACCAAGATGGAAGGCATGGGGGATACTTTGGATCTGCATATGATCCGGCTATTTCGGGATGCTCTCGAATAACAATATTCACCCCCAAAGCTGAGGTTTGAGATGTTAGTTGAAGTTCGCAAAATTTTATTTCCGCTCAATATTCTTGGTAAATCTCTCCTCAAGGAATGTGAACACGAAGGCTTACAAGTCCCCAATAGCCAAATCCAAGGCATTAAAATCGAAGGCGATGAACACCCAAAAATCACCTTGCAATTCATGACCGCACACGTCGATGCCCCGGTCGAAGTCCCGCTCAGCACCCATTTTGTTTTGTCCGCCATGGTCATCACCTGTATTGACCACCATGTCCCCCTGCCCCGTCATGCGACCAAGTCGTTTAAAATTTACGCCCAAGGCTTAGCCCTGGTCATCACATTGGGCATTCCCGCCTGTGAAGACGAAAAGCCCACCCACGCGGCCCATGGCATAGAGGCTCATCATTAAAAAACCGACTTCCTCTACAGAAAGCCGGTTTTTTTAAAGAGTATTCGTCAACAATCTGTTTTAAGCAGAATTACCGCCACGCCGTTTGGCCTTCATGGGACGATGACCGCCGCCTTGATTGGCTCCGCCTTTGCTGGGGGCGCCTTGTTTTTTAGCGCCGCTTCTTTTCGAATTATTAGACTTTGCGCCATGGTTGCTGCCATCGCCATGACCGTGTCCGCCGTGGCCCTTATCGCCCGTACGTTTAGCCCCTGACTGTTTGCCTTTAAAGCCACCGCCGCCGGGACGTCCGCCGCCGCCGCCGCCGCCCGAACGAGCGCC
>NVSZ01000103.1 GCA_002732845.1 Rhodospirillaceae bacterium | reverse complement strand
ACTCTGCAGTTCAGGGGGCAAAGGTTGGTGGTGCAGAAGGTGTCTCAGCTCCACAAGCCACAGCCGCGCCTGCGGGTCCAGCTCAGCAGGCCAACCAAGCCGCAGTGCCCGCCAAACCACAGGCATTGCCACAAAAGCAACCGGAAACACCTGTTACCGAACAGGTCAAAGTACAAATTTCCAAGGCCATCAACGATGGTATGGACAAAATTCGCATTCAATTGAAACCTGCCCATCTGGGCCGTATTGAGATCCAATTGGAAATGGGACAGGACGGGCGCGTAACTGCGGTCATCAGTGCCGATACCAAAGATACCATGGATCTGCTGAAACAAGACTCTCGGGAACTCGAACGGGCATTGCGTGAAGCGGGCCTGAACTTAAATTCCGGGGACTTAAGCTTTAATATGCGCGGCGAAAACGGTAACGACGCTCAGGAAATGGCTCAGGGCAAATCAGGCCCCGCAGAACCAATCTTGGAACCGACCCTTGAAGAGCTGATGCAAATGCAGACCGGACAGCCACAAATCATTTCAGAAGACCGTGTAGATATCACGGCATAAAGGAACAAGATCATGAGCATTCTCAGCAGTGCAGCAACTCAGGTTGGTGTCAATGACACAAGAACACAGGCTCAAGTCGCTCAAGACAAGTTAGACGATGATCTCAATCAGTTTTTGACGTTGCTCGTTACGCAGCTTCAAAACCAAGATCCACTTGAGCCCTTGGATGCAAACGAATTTACGTCACAATTGGTGCAATTTGCTTCTGTTGAGCAGCAAATCTATCAAAACTCCAACTTGGAGAAATTGGTTGAAATGCAGCAAACCAGCCAGGTTGGTTCCATGGTCAGCTATTTGGGCACGATTATCGAAGCCAATGGCGATGCCTTTAATTTGGAAGATGGTGTAGCCAAGTTCTCCTTTAATCTGGAAGACAAAGCCAGCGAAGCCACCCTCACCATTCAAGATGCCATTGGCAAAACCATCTATACGACTGGCATCAACACCGATGCGGGCAAAGAAGTTTTCGTTTGGGATGGTCTGAAATCCGATGGCACGCAAGCCCCGGACGGCCCCTATACCGCCGTGGTCAGCGCCAAAGATCGCGAAGGCGACCTGATCAACGTCGCCCAAACTGTATTTGGTCGGGTCACGGGTGCGGGCGCACAAGACGGTAAAGTGACTTTATCCATGGGTGCGATTGATGCCCCGCTTGAAGACGTTCTGAATGTAACAGAAGCCCCAAGCGTTGTGGCGGCACCTTAATGACTATGCAATTAAACAAACACAGCAGAGCTGCCCAAATCGCAGCGTTTTTTGAAGGAGAGATAAAATGAGCTTGTATGGTGCGTTATTTTCCGGTGTGTCCGGGCTCACGGCTCAATCGAGCGCCATGGGCGCCATTTCCGATAACATCACGAATGTGAGTACAATCGGTTATAAAGGCACCACGGTCAACTTCCAGACCTTGGTGACAAAGCAAACCTCATCAACCTTCTATTCTGCGGGTGGTGTGCAATCAAAACCACGCCAATCCACAGATGTTCAAGGCTTGTTACAGGCTTCGACGTCTTCAACCGATGTGGCTTTGTCCGGCGGTGGCTTTTTTGTTGTTAACCAAGCCAACACACCGGGCATTTCCGATCCTTATCTGTACACACGTGCGGGCTCGTTTATTCAAGATGATCAAGGTTTTTTGAAAAACTCTGCTGGTTATTATCTGCAAGGTTGGCCAACGGATGCGGCCGGAACGGTGGTGCCATCCAGCGCGGCCCTCACGGTCACCAACCAAAACATTATTTCCACTGATTATCTGGAAAGTATCAACTTGAACCGTGTGGGTGGTACGGCCGCGGCGACCAGCAATGTTGCCGTTGGTGCTAACCTGCCTTCAAGTTCAGGAACCGGGGATACGTTTAAAACAGACGTTCAATATTTTAACTCGCTGGGTAATGCCAACAATATTTCGATCAATTATGTCAAAACAGCCACCAGTAACGAATGGGATCTCAGCGTTAAGCCCCCACCGGGAACAGCGGTTGCGACCTTGTACGATAACCAATCGCCCAAGGGTGTTTATTCCAGTACGGGTCTAATCGAATTTACAGCCATTCCCGCGGCCAACAGCACCATCAAAATTGGTTTTACTTCGGCCACGGCACAAACCTATACCTTTGTGAACGGAACCGCAGGCGCTAACCAAATTCAGGTTGATGGCAACCAAACCCTCAGTCAAGTGGTGGCCGCGTTGGTCGCAGAAGTCAAAGCCAAAGATAAGGCCTTTTCCGTGGACAGCACCCGCATTGCCGTTAAATCGGGCGTCACAACCGCGCTTGAATTTACCGAAAGCGGCGTTGGCGACATTTATGTTGATCTGTCGTCGACCTTGAACGCCACGGGTGCGCCGGTGAGCAACCAAACCGGGACCTTCACCGTCAAACAGCAAGACAACCTGTATAGCGACTTTACCATGTTGCGTTTTGGTGGCGGAGCCTTTGGGGCCGCCGATGGAGCCGTACTCCCCAACGACAATGATACGTTTACGGTCAACGGCATCACTTATGGTTTTGATATGAGCGGTGACGGCACCGTGACCTCAGGTACCGTAATTTCGCCGGGCACCGCTCAGGTGGATACCGTGACGATTAATGGCACCGTTGATATTGGTGACGTGTTTAGCGTTACCGTTGCCGGCGCGACGTATAACTTTACGGCGACAGATACTTCATCTTCAACTGTTGCCACACAACTTGCCGCCTTAATTAATGCCAATACCACCGTTGGTGCGGTGGCGACGGGGTCTGCCATTGCAATCACCTCTTCAGTGATCGGCACGGCCTTTGCCTCGCCATCGGCCCTTAGCGCCACATCATTTGCTCCGGCTGGTGTTTCAACAATTGGTGTCACAGGCACTACCGCTGCTGACGGTACAAATCCCGCAACACAAGATATTACAATCGCAGGTACGATTGATGCTGGTGATGTATTTACACTTACACCAGTTGATACTGGTGCGACACTTACGGGTTTCACAGCTGGTACGATGACATATACGGCCCAAGCAGGTGATACGGCCACAAGTGTTGCTGCAGGTTTGGTGGCATCAATAACGGGTAATGCTGGTTATACAGTTGCTAATGTAGCTGGTGTGATTACGATGACATCAACTTCTATTCTCAACACAGAATCGTTTAATGCAACACCAACCGCGCTTACCGTAGCCGCGGCTACGGCAACCGCCAACACCGCGCCAAGCACCACGGCCACCACGGCCAATGTGGCGATTTCTTTATCGTCTTTGTTGGCGGCAATCGAAACCACCATCGAAGCCACCGATACGGTTATGGCGACCACTGGATTGCGGGTTCAAACGTTTGATATAAACAATGATGGCGGTGTTGACACTCTGTATATCTCTAGTGTGACCAACGACACTAATGACATTGATACTTCGGGTATCACAGCATTGGCGCGGCCGGTTGATGCGGATGGCACAGCTTATGCCAGCACCACCATTGCCGTCGCCACGGCAGCCGGCATCACGTTTAATGCTGATGGTTTGCCTTCGGGTTTCAATGTCAGCGAACTTGAAATTTTGAACTATGCCGATGGCGCGAACAACATGAGCAACGCCACTGGCGAAGGTAACCGGGTTACCCTGGATTTTGGCACAACATTGGAAGCAAATGGCTTGACCCAATTTGGTGCCGCTTTCACACCGGCCTTTATCACCCAGAACGGTTCGAAATTCGGAACCTTTGCGGGCGTGACCATCGGTCAAGATGGTTTGGTTACGGCCCTGTTTGATAACGGTGAAACCCGGAAAATCTTTAAAATTCCGGTGGCGACCTTTGTGAACCCAAACCAATTGGAAAGCCGTTCAGGCAACGTTTGGAGTGCCACCCAGAACTCTGGTGACTACACTCTGCGTGTGGCGGATTCGGGTGCCGCGGGTCAGGTGGTTCAATCCGCGCTCGAAGCCTCGACAGTTGATATCGGTGCAGAATTCACCAATATGATTGTGGTGCAACGGGCCTATTCTGCCAGCACGAAGATCATCTCAACAGCCGATCAGATGCTTGAAGAATTGATGCGGGTGAAACGTTAAATAAAACAATAACCGCCTCTTCTTCTTGATCTTGTCTTAAAGGCCCCGCCAATTCGGTGGGGCCTTTTTTTATGAGCGCGTACAGAAAGAGCATTTACCAGTCCAATGCGCAGGGCCTGTTTGCCCGGGCCTTAAACATGAGCACGGACATTGAGCTCGAGATTAAGATGTAAAATTGAGGCATAAGAATCGGGAGTGTCATTCAGACATGACTACAGGGACGCAATCAATCCTGCGTCCGTAGCTAAAGACTTCAAAAGAAAATGTTTAAGCGTCTACCGAAGTCGTTCCTGTTGAAACAGGAGCACTGTTCGTAGAAGGCGTTGAAACTGCAACCGCAACAGGAGCCGCGCTTTGTGAAGTTTCAGACGAACTTTGAACAGGTTGCGCGGGTTGACTTGGCGCACTTTGTGGTTTTTCGGGAACGTCAGTACGTGTGTACGCTGCGACGACTTGTTTAGAAGGATATTGATTTTTGACCTCTCCCGTTGCGCCCTCGCGTTGTTGTAACACGAATACGCCACTGCTGGGATCAACAATGCCCTTTAAGTTATCTACTCGTTTGCTGTAATCAACGCTCATACTCTGTCTGCTGGCAGAGCCTACACTCGCACTAGCCTCGCTAGTGCTTGCGGCCTGTACAGATACCCTTGTAGGGTTATTGCCCCCCAACGACACTGCATTTATTGACATATTGTCCATATCGATCACCGTATGCTTTCTGCTACATTACGAAAATTCTATCTCGTTCACAGCTAATATAGCTAACTTGTCAAGTAAAAGCAAGCCAAATCCTAAACCCATGGTGGTTTGACGCATGCATATCCTCCATTCCCCCTAGGTTTTTTGCGTATTTAGATCGTGCATGCGCGCCGACATTCATCGGTCGCGCATTAGGCGGTTGTTAATGAAGCCTTGTTATGCTCGGCAATTCGCGGTGGCAGAAGCCTCCGACGACCGTACAGAAAAAGCTGTTTTTCAGCCGTTACGTTAACAACAGCTAAAAAACCGCACCGTTCCAGAATAGAGCAACAAACCATGACCACAGCACCTGCGACTTCCCGTGATTCTCTCAAAAACATTCACACCTGTGACCTGCCCTCGCCCGAAACGCGGCGCTGGGACAGCAAACGCAAAGCCCAGGTTGTCGAGGCTGTGCGCACGGGCCGCCTCTCTTTGGATCGGGCCTGTGAAATTTACACCATGTCCGTGGATGAATTTTCCAATTGGCAGCGCCTTTTGGACAGCCACGGCGCAAAAGGTCTGATGGCGACCCGTGTCAAGGAGTACCGGGCACACCAACACAACAGACGCTAGCACTAGATGTAGTTATTCAACAGCACAGCAAGCACAAGTCTTTGATGGGTAGGCAAAAATTGCCGCCCTGTTAACGAGTTGTTCACCATCAACCTCTAATTTAACAATGAAGAACCGGGCAAGCGCGCGCTGATCACGTATGGCAGGCTTTGTTTTCAGAAGAATTCCGGTTTCCCAGAATGGGGCATTGCATAACTTAATACTTATTTTTTGAGGTTCTTCGTGGACATTTTCATGCAAACCCTTCGTAATCTTGGGCCGTCTAAGCTTATGATTATGGGTGCCGTTGTTATCGGCTTAATCGGTTTCTTTATTTTCCTTTTGACCCGGTTTACAACACCACAAATGGAAATGCTGTACGGCAATATGGAGGCTCAGGATCAAGCGGGCATCGTCAGCCAACTGCAAACCCGTAACATTCCTTACGAATTGCGCGCCGGTGGCACCCAATTGTTTGTCCCCCAGGATCAAGTTGCTCAACTGCGCATGCAAATGGCTTCCCAAGGCCTTCCCGCCAGTGGCACAATGGGTTATGAAATCTTTGACCAGCAAGGCTCGCTTGGCACCACATCGTTCCAACAAAACATCAATAAAGTTCGCGCTCTTGAAGGTGAATTGTCCAGAACCATCCAATCCATAGAAAACGTTCGCTCGGCCCGCGTTCACTTGGTTCTTCCAACACGCCAATTGTTCCAACGCCAAAGAACCCAACCCACCGCTTCTATTTTCTTGAAAATGCGTGGCTCCATGCGCTTGGACCCATCACAAGTCAGCGCCGTTCAGCACTTGGTTGCGGCGGCCGTGCCGAGCCTGTTGCCCCGGGCTATTTCCATCATTGATGCCAGGGGCGAACTGTTGGCCCGTGGTTTCGAAGGTAACGTCGCCGGAAACCCCGGACTAATTGCAAAGCAAGCCGATGAACGCCGTCGGGGTTATGAAATGCAATTGGTGAGAACCATTGAAAAGCTTTTGGAAAAAAGTGTTGGCTTTGGCAAAGTTCGCGCCGAAATTACCGCCGACATGGATTTTGACCGGGTCACCACCAACGAAGAAATCTTTGACCCCGATGGCCAAGTCGTGCGGTCAACGCAAACCATCGAACAAAACATGAGTTCCCAAGATCAAGAACCCCTGCCCGTATCGGTGAACGCCAACCTTCCCGACATTGGGGCGGGTGGCAATGGCGCTGCCACGCGAAATGCAAGTGATGCGCGGACCGAAGAAAACGTAAACTTCGAAATTTCGAAAAAAGTCATTAATCAGGTCCGCGACACAGGCATCATTAATCGTTTGTCTGTTGCTGTACTTGTTGATGGTGCTTACGAATTAGATGAAAATGACGACCGCGTTTATCGCGCCCGCACCCAAGAAGAAATGGATATGCTTACGGCTCTGGTCCACGGTGCCGTCGGCTTCAACCAAGCCCGTGGTGACGTTATTGAAGTCATCAACATGCGCTTTGCCGATCCTGAACTTCCACCCGAAGTTCCGCTCAACATGTTTTTCGGCTTTGAAAAACAAGATGTGGTGTCGGTTGCCGAAACCATGGTGCTGTTTATCCTGTCAATCTTAGTCATCTTGTTGGTGGTCCGCCCGCTGATCAGCCGTGTCTTTGAAACCCTGCCCGAAGCCATGGGGGCCATGGCTGATGGTGCACATATGCTTGCCGATCAAGCTCAATTGGCGGCCGGCGCCTTGGCCGCACCAACGGCACCGGATGGCAGTATTCCAGACGAAGAAATGTTTGAAGAGCTGATCGATATCGATCGTGTCGAGGGCCGWGTCAAAGCGTCCAGTGTSAAAAAAGTTGGTGAAATTGTTGAGAAACATCCAGATGAAGCTTTATCTATCGTCCGCAATTGGCTCTACCAAGAAGGCTAGGATATAAAACTTTATGGCCGCCATTAAAGATGATTACCGAAGCCTAACCGGTCCGCAAAAAGCGGCCATCTTTATGCTGTCTTTAGAAGATGCTCAATCGGCCATGTTGTTT
>NVSZ01000102.1 GCA_002732845.1 Rhodospirillaceae bacterium | reverse complement strand
GGCCGCTTTAAACGCCGTCATGAAAAGCCTGTCCCATGATTTAGATGAGCTTGCCATCAACGTCATCATCCTCCATCCCGGCTGGGTCCGCACCGACATGGGTGGCCCTAATGGCCTGATTGATGCGCCCCAAAGCGTCAGCGGCCTGCGCCAAGTTATCGCCAACGCAAGCCCTGAAACCAGCGGTGGATTTTTCAATTATGATGGCGCTGTGATTGRCTGGTAGGCAAAACTTAGCTCATRTGGCCGGGCTTTTTTTAGCYCGATTTGACAGGACCAAAGCGACGCCACCCAAAGTGGCTATGGACGCGAGAATYAGRCGCARGCCCAAGTCTTCCGAAAGCAAGATTACGCCCCCAAATGCTGCAAGCGCMGGCACACAAAGCTGCACGGTGGCCGCGCGCGCGGCGCCCAAATGCGGCAAAATTGCATACCAAATCACATAACCGCAACCCGACGCCAAGGCCCCCGATGCAATCGCCAAAATTAAGCCCTGCCCGGTGATGTGAAGATCAGACCAAAATATAAGGCTGACCAACAGGCAGAGGGGGATGGAATAGACAAAATTGCGGGCGGTCGCTTCCAATGGATCGGTAGCGCCGCGCCCCAGCAACGAATAGATCCCCCACGCGATCCCAGCCACGGCCATCAACAAAGCCCCCTGTAAATCCGGGGCACTGAGGCCGGGCATCACCAGATAAACCAAGCCCCCGAGCGCAAGACATAGCCCAAACCAAGATAAAGGGGGGTATCTTTCCCCTTCCTTGAGCGCGTAAGCAAACATGGTCAGCTGAACGGCCCCGAACAAGATCAAGGCCCCCATCCCGGCCCCCAAGGACAGATACGCAAAAGAGAAAAAGGCCATATATACAAACAGCATTGCACCGGAACGCCACGTGGCCGTACTGGTTCCCAAAGGACGCCCGCGAAAAATGAAGATCAGCCCCAACATCAATGCCCCCGAACTGACCCTCAGCATCGTAAAAGACGCCGCATCGATCAACCCAGCCCCCAATGCCAACCGACACAACAACGAATTCCCGGCGAAAGCGGTCATGGCAAGAACTGTTAAAAAGATAATCCGAACAGGCATAAGTCTGCGCTTCCTTTAAAAAACAAAAGATACGTTGCGTCTGATCATCCCGAAGATTTGCAGACTGCGCAAACGGCCTGACCGATCCGCCCGAAAACGTAAGCAACCTTCCCCAACTCAACGCCAAAACAGGCCCTGATCAAATGTTTTTAATGCCTGTTCATAACCCGAAGCGCTGCCATAACGTCGACGCCCTATTCCACTAGAATAATGTCCGAGCCTCCACCAAGGCTCAAGGTTTCATCATCCGCAGCTTGACAGTTATTGCTGATATCCACATTGTTGTGCATCAGAATATAGTCAGAAACAAACAGAGCGCAGCCACCAGTGGCGGTTGCACGATTGCTCAACTCAATGGTTTGATTTGGAAAATAAAGAGCACCATCAATGTCGAAGCCAATACTGTTGTGAAACACGACTTGCTTACTTGAATTCATATCGGGATGACCGACAAATGCCAAACCTTCATATATGCCACTGGTTGGTGCGGTGATGTTAAGGTCGCCGTTGTTCCCAAAATCCAGATCGGTCTCTTCTAAAAGGACAAACGTAACCCCAGTTCCAAATACATCAACGTTCCCTTCAACCGTCAATTTACTGTCGATATAATAAATGCCGGGATCAAGGTTTATGGTTCCATTGCCTTTAAAGACACAATCTGTGTAATAGCCTGGGCTCAGAGTTTCTGTCGAATTCCCTGTGGTATCAACATCGCAACTTGARGGGCTCCAGGCCGTATTGGCGGTAATATCRTCACGTATATCATCCTGCCTATCTACGTAAGGGTCACTAAGCTGATCAGCCCCTTCGGTTAAGGCCCCGGTGACTTCTGCCTGAGGTGAATTTTCAAAAACACATCCGGCAACACTGGTTGTCCCCGCAATAGTGGAGTTATTGTCAATAAACAATGCACCGCTGCTCCCCGGAGAGCAATAATCTGAATTTACATAAACCCCGCATTCCGGCGGAAGATCAACGTTATTGTGCAAATGAAAAGCTTTTTCATTCGTCGTATTCAGGGACATAAAACAATATCCGTCACCTGCCCCCCCCGCAGTCCAAGCTACGGCTCGTGCTGAAATATTCACATCACTGCTCAAAAATAATCCTGCAATAAGGGGAGAGGACGGAGACGTTAAAACAACTTCGATATAGGCAGTATCCCCCATATAAGCACCGGTCTGTGGAGGTGTATTTACAGCCAGAGTATTGTTTCCCGTAATTGTAAAGCCGTTATTGCTCGCTTCTTCAGTCGCAGCCGCACTGATATTTGAAACACTACCTCCATCGCTCAACGTGTACGCTGCGGCGAGAGCAGCGGCATCTGCTGCGGTTTGGTAATCGCGCTGTTGAGAATACCAAAGCCCGACTTCCACCCCAAGGGCGACAAAGCCAATAATGGCCGGAATGAGCAATCCCCAAATAATGGCAACGACTCCCTTGGTATCTTTGGCAAATGAGCAGACTAATAAGCGTAGCATCTTATACTCCAAATTTATCAACCAAAGGCTTTGGGCAACACTCAGCCCTTATCACGATTTATAGTCAGTTATTAAACGGCACTCGGGACAGCCCTGTTAATGTCACAGGATCAATGCCGACCAGGTTTGTAACGGCGCTGTAGTCATAACTGACGGTAACGGTTACAAAATTCACCCCACCTGTCGTATCGTGAGTGATGACGATTATCAGATTGCTCGAGTCAATTCCAACGGCGAACGTTTCGGCTTGTGTCGCCAACGCCGCATCTGTCGCACTGCTGTTCACAACGGCAAAACGCGCCGTCGCCTCAGCAGACCGTTGAAGTGTGTTTAAAAGCCAAAGAGAACGCCCCGCTTCGATAATGCCAAATATCATCAAAAATATGATTGGGGCTAAGAGTGCGACTTCGACGGCTGTTGCGCCTTTTTGGTCACGGTGCCAACGCGGAAGAATCTTTTTCCAGCCCGTAAACAGGTGCAAAAAGTCTTTTGGCGAAGTTTGATAAATCCATGTTTTCATATTGTTTATCTACTCACTCGGCACACGCACGATTGCTGATTTGCTGATCGGCCAAGGATCGGGCAACCCTGGATACCCCATAATTAAATCATAATTATATGAAGTCGTGATCGTCACGTATTTTGGCGGTGAATTTCCACTACAGGTGTCGGTGGAACAATTAACGGCTGTGCTTGACCCTAAACAACGACATTCTTCACTCGTCGTTACACTAACGGAGGCAGATGGTAAATTTGTTGCACTTTGAACAACAGTGATGATGTTTGCTGAATAACCCGTCGGATCTTCAAGCACAAACTGAGCCCCTGATCGTGAAGCGCTCGTGGCTTGCATGGAATTGTGAACAATAAAGCCAAAATCAACCGCGCCAAGGATCATCAACAGAACGACAGGAGAAATTAACGCAAATTCAACAGCTGCCGCTCCACACGCGTTTTTGTTAAATAACTTTAAGGGTGTAAAGTTTTGCATGTATAAAACCCATCGRATTACRCAATTGAAGATTAATCCCCTCAATAGTTAGACTAAAATTTCTATATCTATAATAATAGAAACCAGATCATGTGATAACAATATGGCGCATGGACTGCGGGAGGTTACCGTGTTCTGGGTTTATTATCCATCTTATCACTTACACTATGGTATTGATTTTCTTTACAATTTTGAATACCGCAACTCTTAATAATTTCTCGTAGTT
This sequence comes from Rhodospirillaceae bacterium, assembly GCA_002732845.1. Lineage (GTDB taxonomy): Bacteria > Pseudomonadota > Alphaproteobacteria > Rhodospirillales > Magnetovibrionaceae > JANLGW01. Next base: position 3,629 of record NVSZ01000102.1, on the reverse strand, counting down.
TATTTTAATTACCCATAGTCAGTGTGTATTACTTATCCAGCATACCAAGCGATTATGAAGAATAGTGATCACTCTACCCCATTACCTGAACTTTAAAAAGGTTCACCGCACAAAACAGGTTTGATATCTGACTTTGGCTAATAATGGTAGTCTCTACGAGGCAGTCGAAATGTCTACTTTCACATGATAAGGCGATAAAAAAACAAAAAACGCGGCTCCATTTCTGGGGCCGCGTAGCCGGAGCTCATAGCGCATTCCCGCCTAGCGCAGTTCCCGTTTTTCCAACTCGAACACATCCTCATACGGAATATTGGCTTCATCCCAAAATACGTTTTTACGTTGAAGCCTCGATTAGGCCTTTGTCTTTGAGGAATTTTTTAAAATTCAAATCACCGACGATGATGTCATCGACGAGGAACTTTATCATTCCTCGGAAACATTTCCCCACATCCTTGTCGGCAGCCTTCTCTTCGCACAGAGCCATGACTGAACGGGCTTTCAGCAGGAGCTCATTATGGTAAGCAACGTGTTCGTCGTAATCTTCCGTTGGATAATTGAATTTACGGAGAAGCGTTTCCTCATTTTTAAAATGTAATTTAATAATTTCAAGAGTTTCGCTTAAACGATTTACACATCCCTCGTAATCCTTTTCAAGGATCGCCTTTTCAACATCTTTCATAGCGGCAAAGATCGCTTTGTGTTCATTATCGATCATCACCACACCCATCGTGAAGGATACTTTCCACTTAACGATGGACTCATCTTTTTTAATATCTGTCATCTCAACCTATTTCTGTTCTCGTACGTATGCTTACACCAGCCCCTAAACATTGTCATAATTAATTGATAAGGTGAGATTAAGTCGATGACAAAAAACGGCGGCTCCATTTCTGGGGCCGCCGTTTTTATTTAGGTTGGAAGCTTGAGTTTTAAGAGCCCAACGCTTGCACGATTTCGTCGGTCATTTTCTTGGCGTCACCAAACAACATCATGGTGCTGTCGGCGAAGAACAAGCAGTTGTCGACGCCCGCGTAACCAGAGCTCATACCGCGTTTCAAGAACAACACGGTTCCAGCTTTTTCGACGTCCAAAATCGGCATGCCATAGATCGGGCTGGCCGGGTCTGTTTTGGCGGCCGGATTGGTGACGTCGTTGGCCCCAATCACAAACGCCACGTCGGCCGTTGAAAACTCGTTGTTGATTTCTTCGAGTTCAAACACTTCGTCATAGGACACATTTGCTTCGGCCAACAATACGTTCATGTGGCCCGGCATGCGCCCCGCAACGGGGTGAATGGCATAGGATACATCAACGCCTTGGGCTTTCAACAAATCGCCCATTTCACGAAGCGAGTGTTGAGCCTGAGCCACCGCCATGCCGTAACCCGGCACGATGATGACTTTGGATGCGTTGCCCATAATGAACGCCGCGTCGTCGGCTGAACCAGACTTGACCGTGCCACCCGTGGGGCTTTGTGTCGCAGCAGCGCCCCCGGTGTCGGAGCCAAATCCACCCAGCAAAACGTTCCAAATTGAACGGTTCATGCCTTTGCACATGATGTAGCTAAGGATGGCACCAGAAGATCCCACCAAGGCCCCGGTCACGATCAGCAACGGATTGCCCAACGTGAAACCAATACCTGCAGCGGCCCAACCGGAATAGGAATTCAACATCGACACAACAACGGGCATATCCGCACCGCCGATGGGAATGATGATCAAGAACCCCAAAACAAACGCCACCAAAGCCAAGGCGATAAACACCGTATAGCTTTCGGTTGTGGCAAAGATAAAGAACAACACCACCAGACCAATGCCCATCGCGGCATTCAGTTTGTGTTGCATTGCGAAGGTGATCGGTGCACCGGACATCACGCCTTGCAGTTTCGCAAAGGCAATCAAAGATCCAGAGAACGTCACCGCACCAATCGCCGCACCCAAGCCCATTTCGACCAGGCTTCCGGGGTTGATTTCACCCACGGCCCCAAGCCCATATGCAGATGGATTAAACAAAGCCGCCGACGCCACAAACACAGCCGCCAAGCCCACCAACGAGTGAAAGGCTGCAACCAGTTGCGGCAACGCCGTCATTTCAATTTTCATCGCAATGAAGCCACCGATAGACCCACCGATCAACAATCCGACAATAATCATCGAATAACTGACCACGGTGGGATCAACCAAGGTGGTGACAATGGCAATCACCATACCGGCGACACCCAGCATGTTGCCACGGCGTGAACTTTCCGGATGGCTTAGCCCGCGTAACGCAAGGATAAAGCAAACGGACGCAATCAAATACGCAAAAGCGCTCAGATTTTCATACATATCTCGGCGCTCCTATTTCTTTTTCTTTTTAAACATCAGCAACATTCTCTGGGTGACGATAAAGCCCCCAAAGATGTTCACCGAAGCCAAGATAATGGCCATAAAGCCCAAGACCTTGGAAACGTTCATATCAGCCGGACCGGCGGCGATCAGCGCGCCGACGATGATCACCGATGAAATGGCGTTGGTCACGCCCATCAACGGTGAATGCAATGCGGGGGTAACGCTCCACACCACAAAATAACCGACAAAACACGCCATCACGAAAATCGTGAACAGCGCCATGAAGGAAAATCCTCCACCCGCGCTGGCGTTTGTGGTCATCGCCAATTGTCCGACACTGGTGGCAACTTCGGCTGCCTGTGTTGCAAGGTTGGCCGCACTTTCCGCCAACTTTTGCGCTTGGTTTTGAATGGTCGCTGCGTCCATGACTTAGCTCCCCTCGCCTGTTAACCGGGGATGAACGACTTTACCGTCACGACACACCAACGTGCCAGACACGGTTTCGTCTTCCCAGTCAAAGTTTATGGTTTTGGCTTCCTTGTCCACATGAGGGGTCAAGAAATTGAACATATTTTTAGCAAACAACTGACTTGCGTCTTTGGGCAAGCGAGACGGAACATTGTCATGACCGACGATTTTTACACCGTTTTTACTGATCACAATTTCGCCCAGCTTAGCGCCTTCGACGTTGCCGCCGGCTTCGACCGCCATATCAATAATCACGGACCCCGTTTTCATGCTGGCAACCATATCTTTGGTCACCAAGATCGGTGCCTTGCGRCCCGGAATCAACGCGGTGGTGATGACGATGTCTTGCTTTTTAATGTGTTCAGACACCACTTGTTTTTGCTTGTCGARATATTCCGGCGGCATTTGCTTGGCATAGCCACCATCGGTTTCGGCATCTTTTTCCATGTCTTCATCAACGGTCAAAAACTTACCGCCCAGACTTTCGACCTGTTCACGGGTGGCGGGACGCACATCGGTCGCCGTCACAACAGCGCCTAAACGCTTTGCCGTGGCAATCGCTTGCAAACCCGCAACGCCAACGCCCATGATAAAGACCTTGGCCGGAGCAATGGTGCCCGCCGCCGTCATCATCATCGGCATCGCACTGCCATATTCGCCACACGCATCCAACACAGACTTATACCCCGCAAGGTTAGACTGTGAAGACAGGATATCCATGGACTGAGCCCGCGAAATTCGGGGCATCAATTCCATCGCAAAGGCGGTGATGCCAGCTTTCGCCATCGCATCCACGTCTTTTTGTTCTGTCAGGGCGGAAAGGTGCGCGCA
>NVSZ01000101.1 GCA_002732845.1 Rhodospirillaceae bacterium | reverse complement strand
CTTGTAACCAAGCCGCTTCAGCTTCTTCAGATTATCGGGCAGTGCCAGGTAGAAAATCTGAGCCAATACAGACGTATCAAACCCCTTCCACTTCCCCGAATAAATCCGCTCCCGCTCTTTCCCTGTTACAGACGATTCCAGTACCGACGACCAGAACGCGGCCCTGCGGTATAAGTCTGCCGCTGTTAGTAGTTTGACGTTTTTTTGTCGAATTCTTGTCATAGGCAACAAAGCCTCTGAGTTTCACGCCGCCTGAGTTGTACTCGAATTCCTCGCTTACAATTTCCGAAGTTTCTGAATCGGGCTGCGCTAGTACTGATGGTTCAGCGCTTGTGCCACAAGAACAAAAAAGAAAGCATGAGGCTACCAAAATTGCCGCGTTTATTGTGGTTTTTGACATCATATATATGACGTTATTCTATCAAAAAAGTTGGCGTCTCACACTATGAGACGAAGTAATCAGGACGGCCTTGAGTCGACAGGATCATTGCTAAAACACATTGATCTATGCTCAATGACATTGTTCCCAGTAATTTCCCGTCCGAATGGGCTTTCTTGTTTGTCTGATCCTATCTCCCAAAACGGTCTCATATTTACGCCAATACCTAGGGCCAGCCGCTAGGTAAAGAGGTTCGAATCTCATTATAAGAAATCGAGTTGGAGTACTGATTTCGTCGATTTCTCGAAGAACGCGTTGGCGCAGCTGATCTCGCTGAAGTTCCGCATCATACGGCCAATCACTTGATAGCGGATTTGAATACCGACTCTTCACCCAAAACTGGGCAGCGTTTGGAACGATGCAGTATTTTTCCCCGGCCGCATCAGCCGAAGCAATAGCTCGCTTCAATTCTGCCATGCACTCCCATGTATATCGATTTGTGTAGATGCCTTCGCCCCCTTCAAGAACATCGCCTAGATGAAAAGTTAGAAACTGAGAGGGCGCTTCAAAATTAATGTAACGAACACGACCGTAGTGAAACATCGAGAGCGACACGATCATCATTATACAGACAGCGACTATTTTTTCGCGTTTTGTAAACAAGGCACCTCGAGAAACAAAAAACAATGAGAGAAATATGAAAGAAACTAAAGCAGAACTGGCAATAGCGGGTGTTGGATATCCTTCTGAAAAGGCAACTCCCCAACTTGTCAAAAACACTCCGAAACCGAACTTGTAATATGCAGGTTTTCCAAACTGTAAATGTTTCGAAGCGAAAAGAACGCCCGGCACGATGCCAAATGCCATCCAGGAATGGAGCCAACCTGTAAATGTGACTGGAGTAAAAAACGCAACTCCCAGCAATAGGCACCAAATGAGCAGTCCACCCATTCGTCGGGTAGTCGCCTTATTTTTGTTATGACACAACTTAGTTGCGAAATAGGCAGCAGCTGCCGAGGTACCGGAAATGATCAGCGCATTCTTTCTAAAGAAAAACGGTAACACATGCTGCCATTTTAGAGCGTGCCCAGTCATTTGAACCAATGCATCCATTATTCCACCGTGAACGAGTAAGTAAGCACCGTAGGCAGCTGGGGGGATGACGAGAAGCGACAATAAAAACAATCGTCGGCGACGTGCGAAGACGAGAAGGATGAGAGGAGCGAAGATCAAAAAGTTTTGACGTGTTAGCGTACTCAATCCCATTAATAGCGCGCCAATCGGACTTAGTTTGTTATCTCGAATGAGCAGAAAAACACCTATGGTCAGTAAGAAATAGCCGTCGATCGTGTTCCAAGGCATTATGGGGAATGTGTGAGCTGACGCTGCCAGACCTATTGTGGCTCCGATAAATCTCGCAACGGTTCCCAGGCTTACACCAATCTCGATTTCAGAAATTATAATCCATAACCACGCGGCGATAGCGAGCTGAATCCATGCCACCCCTCGAGAAATCCACATAAGCCGGTCCCCGGCGAATAATACTATTGGTGCGTGTAAGATATGTGTCCCTACCGGACGAAGCGAAATGTAATCTCGATGAGGTATCTGACCGTCCAGCAGGCGTCGACTCCCCGCCAACATGTACCCTTCCTCAGTCGGATTGAACCCCAAGTGAGAGTAGAGAATTTGAAGTATCAAAGACGATAGTAAAACAAAAAGAAGACCCTCAATAAATCTCGAGTTGTTTTTATGAAAAAACGAATTTTCTAACATTTATATTGCACGTGCCCACACTTAATCAAAACCGATACGTTGAACAATACCTGAAAAACGTAGGAAAGTCGTCACAAGTAACGACAATACACAAATACTATCGTTTAACAATTTCGCTATTAGATTAAATTGACTAAAATAAAGATGTGACTGAAGAACAAAGCAATTGGAGAGAATTTGATCTGACCAAGCCGATTCCTCTGAATGGTCCGGCGTTGTCGAAACGGTTGCGCTCGTGGTCTGGTTCTGATCAAGTCGATTTTCTCTGGGAAGCTGCTGAGTGTACGGCTTGGAGAAGGCTCGRTCAGCTCAAGGAAGCTACTCGGACTATCTGGCCCAGGACAACCGCGCCAAAAAATCTTAATGATGCCGTTCGTCTAGCACGACTTTGTCACTTTTATAAACGGCGGAGACCGGTGAAAATCCTGGACTAAGCTATAAGCATCCCGGTCTGTTGCGATGTACAAGGCAAGAAATACTCGCCGAATAAATTTACGTAGAGCTGGCAGTGGTGGGAGATCGTCTTCGGATGTATGACGATAACGTTCCAGTTCCAAAAATGTATATGCTACCGCCGTCATCACTGCGTGGTGATTCCATCCTTCCCAAGTTCTCCCGGCAAAGTGATCAAGGCCTAGCTCGTTTTTTAAGTGGCGATAGTTTTGCTCTATTGCCCAGCGTTCGTGAATCGTTTTTACGATTTCTTTCGGATTAGTGTCGGATGGAAGATTTGAAAAGTAGTATTTCGACCCTTCTTCTCTACGCTCGATCACGAGCCAGCATTCGGATTGCACATATCCCTGTTGTCTTTTTCCTGCTGGAGTCACCCGAGTAACCGCACATTCCGCTTGAATAAACCCTTTGCCTGTAGCTTTCTTCCACTTGTAGACATTCCATGATTCTTCGGGCACAAACTTTTCAAAATCCTTCACCGATACTGGACGTTTGTTATTCTTTGCGGGCTTGGGCTTGCGTGGTCGGCCCGTCCGGCCTGATCCGCCCGGCCGGTCACCGGCAATCATTCGAGGTTTATCAGGATACACGACCGACATCGATCTGATTCCCACCGCGTAGAAAAGTCCTCTATTAGCTATTCCAGCTCGAAACTGATATCGATCGCCGTAATCTGCGTCGGCCAACACGCACTTGATCGTGAATCCTTCAGAAAAAATCTCATCGAGTTGATCCAAAGCGATTTCTCCCTTTGTACGAAAGTTTATTTCATCCGGTATGTCAGCTTTTTCACGTCTCTCGTTGTCTTCCGACCACTCTTCAGGCAGATACAGATCCATTGCGAGAAGCCACGAAGAGCGTTGGGTTTTCAACATTGAACTCACTGCGATTTGGCAGTTCCCGATCTTTCCAAGAGCCCCACAATATTGTCGTTTCACTCCCACTGATTTTTTGCCTTGCTTTGGTATTCCGGTATCATCGAAAATCAGATATCCGGTTCGTTCAGGAACAAGCGTTCGCATCTTTTTCCAAACCTTCTCGTCTGACCAAGGTGAACWTGTGACAAAATGCTGAAGAGATTGATAGTCGCCCGGGTCGGAAAGCTCCTCCCAGATTTGCGTCATATTTTTGTGTTCGGCTGTCCCAAGAAGTCCCTGCACATACCTAACCGCACCCTCTTTTTGGGCGACATGCCCAAAACATTCCGTAAACCGGCTTAGGTATGTCCCAAGCCTCTCCAGTACTTTTCGTGATTCTTGCAGCGTTGATGACATCGTACACTCCTGTATAGAAACTAAGTAAACGATACCTTAAACCTTATTTTTCAGAACAAAAATGTGACAAACTCAAGTTAGGCGCAATTAAGAGTTACTGAAATTGGATATATTGGAACGGTGACGTAGCATCGTTTTGATCGCGACTTGAATTCGGGATGAGTCGTTTTGGGAAAACATCCCCGAAATTAGACGCCAAAGATTGGAGGGGTGACGTACGAAAAGAATGATGTAAAAAACCGAAAAACCAAATAATACATGAAGTGTAAGTTCGAAAGTACTCATGATGCGATTGACCTTCCTCCAATCTTCCATCACAAGAGTATGCCCGAAGAGAGGAATAAAATAGAAGTTGTCACCTAAATCAGCAACCCATTGAGGATCGACCTCTTTTAGAATCTGTTCAGTTCCTGGTAGAGCCATATAGTGATTCATTCCAACATCATTTACCCCGAGCCAGGCCATAGTAGCTACCATTTTATGTGTTTCCCAAACCTGTTTTCTAGTTTCGTTAGGAAACCCAACAATGAAAAACACTTGAACCTTGATATTATTACTAATTGCAGAGCGAACGCTTCGAATGAGGGAGTCTCGTTTAACTTTCTTCTTTATATGCTTTCTTATCTCTTCGCTCCCCGATTCAGGCGCATAACCCATTTGTAGCATTCCGGACTCGGAAAGAAGTTTGGCTACCTTGTCATTGATGGCTTCAGATCGTGTGCCTGACGGCAACTGCCACGAGATATTTAGTTTTCGGTCGATCAATTCGTTGCAAAATTCGATGATCCATTCTTCTTGAATTATTGCGGTTAAATCATGAAACGGGAAATTCTTAGCCCCAAATCTTTTGACGTTGTATTCGATTTCGTCGACAACAGATGCAGGATCACGCGTGTAGTAACGGGTCGTCCACATATCAGGAGAAGTGCAAAAAGTGCACGAATAGGGACAACCGCGAGTCGCTAGCATTGGAATTACTGCCTGAGCATCCTCTGTTCTTAGACCATTCTCAAATCTGTTAACACTATAGGCCTCAATATCAAATAAGTCCCACGCGGGATATGGAAGAGCGTCGATATCCTTGATCCGCTGACGGCGGGGGTTTTCTATTATTTGATTGCCTTTCCGATAAACAATTCCTTCTATATCGCCTAGTCGATCATTCCGATCCGGTAAATGCAATACCTTTGCCAATTCAACGATTGTTTCTTCCCCTTCTCCCTTGGCCACGATGTCGACCGGTGATTCCGATAAAATTATCGATGTTAGCGATGTTGCAATTTCGCCGCCAATCACTAAAGGCGTATCCGGAAAACGTGTTTTTAGGCTTCTGAGTAATTTGCGAGTTGGYGGCCAGTTGTAGGAAAACATTATGCTGACACCAATCGCTTCGACATCTTTATCAATTCGCTCGACAACTTGATCTTCTGAAAGGCCCAGCAAATAGATTCGGTCATCGAAACGGGTGTAATTGGTTGGTGCCAGTCCGACGGCATCAACGATTTGGATGTCGTGTCCAAATTTTTCTAAGCTAGAAGCGAGATATGCGATTCCCATTGGAATCATAGGCTTGTTGCACGAGGCCGAGTGGGGAGTGATCGACTCGGCGGGACGAATGAGACAAAATTTCATTTAACTACATAAGTATAGTGTGCTAGAGATATCTTGTGTAGAAAAAACCTATATATACAGAAATCAGAAAGAGGTGTGAGCGGCCCGAAATAAATGCGAGAAACAATTCCGGAACACTGGTTAAGAACGGAATTCGCCTAACTTACTTATATGCGCACATGATTGCGGGTAAAAAGGAATCAGGTCGATCATATGCAAAATATACCTGAATTATTTAGTGTTTGGAAGAAAGCGTAATATACAAAACAGACTTCCAACCCCGCGACGGCGCTTCTTGCTAGCCACACCAATAACATTGACCACCTGCCCCACACACCTTAATTCCGCGTTCGGTGAAGCCGGATCAGGTACGGTATTTTTTCGCCGAGCATGGATGCGAGGGGATTCTTCGTTTACACGGACGTAATAAGAAGGACGAAAAAACGGTCGATTGGATTTGGTATTCGCTTTGATCAACTCGAATAGTGATCGGGCCATGGGCGAGAGATCGTCCAGAGAAGAAACGAAAACCTGTCTGGCGATATCATACGCCAATTCATAGTCCGCAACGGTCGCTTCCAGGTATCGAACCACTTCCCCGTTTATCTCCGTCTCTTTCTGAGGTCGTTGGAACTGATGCAGACAAGTAATCGATTGAATCAAAGACAGGAAACGCGAATGGTCTCGACGATTCCTGATCCTCTTCGTTGGAAAATAAATATTTTCCGCGAACGGAATCACAACGCGCATCGTCTGAAGCAGACGTTGCGCGGCGTGATGCGTTTCGACTATCTCAGGAACAATAGACTTACGTCTGAATCCTTCCAGTGTCGCGGCTCTACGTTGTTGTGCCATAACTCGACCCGTCTGCTCACTCGATTCGTCGATGTGCAGTAGAAAGCAACGATTCGAATTTTCCGGATTGATGTCTGTCGAGGTTGTTGTTTCCATAACAGCAACCGGACCTTCGACTTCGATCATGAATGTTTTCATTCGCCCGGAAAGTGGATCTTTGATCGGTAGTCCTTTACGCAGTACGCGCTTGGTTTGCAATTCACGTATCGCATAATCAGATGATTCGGAACCGTGGCGTTCTTCGATCATCAGAACTTTATGTTTCAATGCTTCGGGTGGCATATAGAAAAGAGCCTGGGGAGTAAGCGACGAAAACGCGATTACATCCTCGGGTGGAATAAGTTGCTCAATCACACCGAGCAACGCACTCTTTCCGGCAGATGATCGGGAAAGCGTTATAGACGATAACGGCTCAGGTAACTTGCGTGATACCGCAACAAGATACGCGAGTATCTTGTTGCACTTTTCTCCGATGTACCCCAATTGATTCATATCCGACTCTATCTGCTCGATCAGATTTGGATTAGCCAGCAGGCCCATACCCATTTTTTCATCTTTTTTAGACAATGCTGGAGCAGTGGTATTGAATCCTTCTCTCAGTTCTTTTATGGCACTATCACGTTTAGCCTCACACACAGAGATCAGCTTCCCGAGATCGGCCAGGACGATTTCGACAGAGACGTCGATTGATTCACACGCACCGTTTGAATACGACTTACGAGCACGAGACGAATACAAGTCGAGCGTGTCTACATGAACCGAATCGCCGATGGTCAGACGCAATGTCACACGCATGCGCGCTGATGCAAACGGATTCAGACCTCGAATCTCATATATACGAGATTCGTATTCAACAATCAGAGCCTCTGCGCTCATAGCTCTGCCTCCAGCTGTTCAAAAATCGGCTCAAACTCAGAAGGATGTACGCCGAGATCAAATGCCACATAGCAAGTCGATATGTAATACGAAGCCCAGGACAGATTTGTAAGATTCTTACAATTGGTCGTTCTGGTGAAATCCACGATCATATCCACGTATCGCTCAAGAGCAGCTTCAACAAATAGAAGCGGCTT
>NVSZ01000100.1 GCA_002732845.1 Rhodospirillaceae bacterium | reverse complement strand
TGTGTTTGCCGGCATGGAAACCACCTTTGCCATGTGGTCCACCCGCCAATATGGCTGGGGTCCGGAACAAAATGGCTACCTGTTTGCCTTTATCGGCGTGATTGCCGCGTTGATTCAAGGCGGCGCCATGGGACGTTTGACCAAACGATTCGGTGAAGCCAACCTGATCGTGCAAGGCGCATTAGCCCTAGCCCTGGGCATGGCGCTGATTCCATTCAGCCACACCTTAGAAATCTTATTGCTGGCGATGGTGGTGATTGCTTATGGCTTTAGCGTTATCAACCCAGCCTTAAACAGCCTGATTTCGCTCCGCACAGCCGCTACGGAACAAGGACAAATGATGGGCGTTGCTCGGTCAGCGACCACCATGGCCCGCGTGGTGGGGCCAGCGTTCGCCGGTGTTCTGTTTGCTCAATTGGGCAAAGAATGGCCTTATTACGGCGGAACCATCATCATGTTGATTGTGGCTGTCTTGGCGTTCAGGTCTATGAAAGACAATGAAAACGCCAAACAAGCAGCGCTCCGTGAAGGCAACACAGACCCCCGACCCGAAGACGCTTCCGCGCCGATAGACTAATTCAGGTCAATATTGCGGCTGGTAATCTGTTTAAATTCAGCAGCCAACACAGCCTTCAACGCTTCATTACCCCGTGTGGACGTCCAGACTTGGGCTTCTCCATAGGCATAATGCGCGGCTCCACTGAGCGGAGAACTCAGCCAGATTTCTTGATTCGGAGTGTGTTTATTGATGATGTACTGGCGTCCGTCGTCCAGTTCGACCGTCAAGATACCGTTGTCAAAATCAACATCAGCAACGTCCCCAATGGCCTCATCTAAGGCCTCAAAAAGGTCTTCTAAGGTTTTCTGGGCCAAGTTTTCGAATTCATTTACGTCCATTGAGGAACCTCCATTTGCGTCGTTATACAATATCTAAAAGAACGGCGTGCAAAATATTTCAGGGAAATCCCTATAAACCCTTGCATACAGCCCAAGGCTTAGGTATACAGACGCTCTTATTTTTGGAGCAGACTGATGAAACAAGATATCCACCCTGACTACCACACAATCACCGTTGAAATGTCCGACGGCAGCACCTACGAAACCCGTTCTACATGGGGCAAAGAAGGTGACCTGATGAAACTTGATATTGATCCTCTGACCCATCCTGCTTGGACCGGTGTACACCGTCTGTTGGACAGTGGCGGTCAGCTGGCGAAATTCAACAAACGTTTCAGTGGCTTTGGCCTCAAGGGTTAATCTTAGATTTATCTTAGATTTCCCCGTTTGAAACGTCTGTTTGACAGCGCTCAATGGGGCCTCTGCTGATGTGCAGGGGCCCCATTGTTACGTCTTCAAATGGTTAAAGTTCACAACCCTTCATTTTTCCTTTAGGATCATAGGGCTAGAATACAAAGGGCATGTACAACCATGCTCAGCAATGACTTTGGATCGATATGGGACAGACAAGTTACGAAGTCCAAGTAATGCAGGGGGGTCGCTGGCGCATCCACGCCCAGTTCCCCAGCAGTGGTCGAGATGAGGCCATCGAAGAAGCCAAAACCCTAGAATCCCTGCCGGGAATCGCGGGTATCAAAGTCATGCGCGATATATACGATGATCAGTCCGGTCTTCACAACGCCACAGTCATTCACAAACACACCCCAAAACCAGGCCGTGCGCCCGCGGCTGGTGGCAAATACGCAAAATATCAAAATCGAGCAACGACCAATCGCATGGCCGATTTTGATGACCCCTTTGCCGATGAAAACGAAGACGAAGACAGACCCAAAGGCTCCAAAGGCCTTGGCGTTATCGTTAAAATGCTCTTGGTTTTGCTGTTTTCCATTGCTTTAACGGCTGTCGTCACAAGTTTGATTTCCGCCTTTATGCCGACCCGGTTGGGCGATATGCGTTTGGTCGGAGCCACCCGCGCCAACATCATCGTTGGCACCGCCATCCTTTGCTTCCTGATCACCGTGACGACTTCGTTTATGGCCTTTATGGGGCGGGATGAATTGGACGTTCCGGAATTAAAGCGCCGCCAAAAGAAAGCTCAGCAACAAAAACAAACGCTCGCCAAGAAAAAAGCCCAAAAGATCCAAAAGGCGAAAAAACTTGAGGCGTCTGACGAAGAACGAGCCAAGGCCGAAATGGCGCGCATCAAACGTGAAAAAGAAAAGTTCGAAAAAGAACAAGAACAAGAACAAAAAGCCGAAGATGCTGGTGTCGTAGAACCCGCCGTTGAAGAAGAGCCCGCTCAAGAAAAAGACAAACCCGCTGAAGAAGGTGACGATGGCTTTTCCCGGCTGTCTCCGGCGGCCGAACGTCACAAAGCGTCTCTGATGTCCTTTTTTGGCGAAGCGGTGCGCAACCTTCCCCCTGAACGCAAAAAAATGGACAATTACAATCGCTTTGGCTTGAACCTTTATTTGGCCGGTGCCACCGAAGCCTTGGGCGGAGAAAAAAATTTAGACGGCGCAACCATGGAAGCGATCTTGGCCGATGCCTTGCAAACCATGGGGCTCAAAGAAGAGCATGCCGAAGCCTTTTCCAAACGCTATGAAGATTATCTGTTGCAAGACGCGCGGTATATGGAAATTTTCCAATCCGGTCGACGGTCTATTTCCGACTTTATGAAGGGCAAAAAAGACGCCACCAAAGAATTGGAAGTGTCCTTAAACGATTGGAACAAACCAAAAGCCGCCGAAGACCCCGAACGCGAAGTGGTGGTGATGTTCACCGACATCGTCGGCTCGACCGCCATGACCCACGAAAAAGGCAACATGGCCGCCCAAGAAGTTGTGCGCGCGCATAACCGCGTGGTCCGCGATGCCTTGGCCAAAACCGGTGGTAAAGAAATCAAACACACGGGCGACGGCATCATGGCGTCTTTTGAAAACGTCACCTCAAGTTTGCTGGCCACCCAACAAATGCAAATGATGATCCGCATGCACAATGCGCAAGGTCCCGATTTACCCTTGAAAGTCAAAATTGGCATCAATGCCGGACGCGTGGTCATGGAAGAACAGGACCTCTACGGCGTCACCGTGCAAATGGCGGCCCGCATCGTCGACAAGGCCTCGGCCGATCAAATCTTCATTTCCGACACCGTCTATGGCATGGCCAAAGGCGGACAGTGGCAGTTCGTCAAACGCGGCCCGTATTATATGAAAGGCATCGCCGGACAAGTGTTCCTTCAAGAAGTGGTGTGGGATGACAAAGCCGACATTGCGGCGATGAACGCCGCATCCTTGGCCGAACGCCCCGCTCTGGAAATCACCTATGCCCAAGCTTCGGGACAGCCCCTGCCGGTTGCTGAGCCCATTGCAGAAGCCGTTGCAGAAGCTGTTGCAGAAGTGGCAACGACGCCTGTGCCCGTTCCTGTTGCAGAGACACCAAAGCCAGCCGATGCTGCCCAGCCCCCCATTACGGCCCAGCAAGCCACGCAGCCTCAACCGACCCAAGCCGTGGCCAACAAAGCTTATGCTCAACACCCCCCGGCGCAAAATGCTCAGCCAAAGCCAACTCAAGACGCTTAATTTTACAGATGCCTAAAATCTGACAAAAAAGACAAAAAAAATGCCGCCCCTCATTCGAGGTGACAACATTTTTAAATATTGGTCTGACCGAGCCCTGTTAAACTCACCATCAATTTTTAGTCTGCGCGTAGACTATCATCCCACCGCCCATGGTCAAGGTCACATTATCAAAAAAATGCAATACACTCAAAAAAAGCGCCACCTTAAACGAAGGTGACGCAAGTTTAACAGGGAGGTATCGGAAATCGTGTGCATATCCGATACCTGAGTATAGCGTGAGCATCCTTAAATATGCGTTAAAGTCCTGTAAATGCCCCCCCCAAGGATCATGCATAATCACTTAAAAAAGGCGTCTGCTCCGGCGCGGGCGGCTTGTTTAGAACGGGTCGCGGCTTCGGCGCGTTTAATTTCGCTTTTCAGGTCTTGGATGTATTCTTCAATCGCTTCGATGGACATTTCGTCCAAATCTTTTTGTTTAGCTTTGCTTTTTTGCGGTTCCAGATCATCTATGTCCATTTTTCACCTCTCCTGATTTAACGGGTAATCTTTTGATATTTAAGCATTTTATAGCCATTTATCGCTAAAAATAAAGCCAGCAATAAAAATCTTTTTAAATCTTCCCGTTTCGGCGGTTTACCCGACTGGAAATATGGAATAAAAAGAGCGCTAAAGCCACTCTCATGTGAGTGACTGCCATCTTTCAAGGATAAGGATACTCAATATGGCGAAGCCTTTGATGCCCAAGGCGACGACCGTTTGGCTCGTAGAGAATACAGCGCTTTCATTTGACCAGATCGGTGAGTTTGTCGGCCTGCACGAACTTGAAGTTCAAGCCATCGCCGACGGCGAAGTGGCGGTTGGCATTCAAGGTGCCGATCCGCTCGCCTCTGGCGTACTGACACAAGCCGAAATCGATCGTTGTCAGAACGATCCTGATGCCTCTTTGGTCATTTCGGAAGGCACCCTGCCTCAGCCGAAATCGCGTGGCAAAGGTGCTCGTTATACACCCGTGTCCAAACGCCAAGATCGCCCGGATGCCATCGCGTGGATTTTAAAACATCACCCCGAAATGACTGATCCGCAAATTTCGCGTTTGATTGGCACAACCAAGCCAACCATCAAAACCATTCGCGAACGTTCGCACTGGAACATTTCTAAAATCAAACCGCAAAGCCCCGTGGGATTAGGTTTGTGCTTGGAAGCCGACTTGGAAAAAATGGTTGCTATCGCGCGGGCCAAAGCCGGAACCACACATGCTCCCGTGCAAACGGAAATCGTTGCAGCATCAACCCTTGCTCCGGCTGAACCGAAAACACCAGCCATCGATACCACGCCGGTTAACCCAGAAGACGACGAAACCCAGCACACCGTTGAATCCGTGTTTGGGCCTTCGACCAGCGAAGACAACGATAAAGCCTAAGCGCTTAGATCATCTGAACATTACAAAAAAGGCCTTCACACATCGTGAAGGCCTTTTTTGTATTTAACGGTTCAAATTATTGATCGGCGCGGTGGCCAAATTGGCTTAAGCTATCGGCTAAATAATCGCTGATCATGGGAATTTGTAACAAACGCTGTGGCAGGTTATCGTCCAAGTCGTCCTTGGCCATTTGCAAGGCATCAGCCCAGCCATCCATATCCACATCACCACGGCCCAGCATAATCATGGAATGCAATTCGATCAGCTCGTCTTCGCTCAATGCACCTAGAAACGCCAGCAGTTCGTCATAGACCGGGTCTTCCGGCTGTTCAGCACCGTCTTGCAACCCATCATCATCGGTCGGCGCACCGCTCAGGTCTTGAAAAACCGGCGTGTTCTTCGCATCAAATTCGCGCGTTTTTACAATAATAAAACATACTTTTTCAGAAGAAATGGCTTGCATGACGACCTCCTGTCTAATCATTTTCAGGCCCTTATCATAGCACATCAGAGCTTACCAATCCTAAGACAATCGGCAGATAACAAACCCCAGACAAAAGAAAACGGCACCCCTTTCGAAGCGCCGATTCTTTACCATTTTCACGTCATTTCCATGCCATTATCCATGCCATTATTTATGCCATTTCAGTATAACGCTGACCTGACGAGCTCTTTTTATAAACCGTGTTTTACGGGGCTCAGCTCAGGGTGGTTAATTCGTCCTTTATGCGCAGTTTTTCTTTTTTCAGGGTGTGAATTTCATGTTCATCTGGACAGGCCCGTGTGGTTTCCATCTCGATGGCTTCGTCTAATTCATGATGGCGAACTCTCAATGCATCGATTCTATTTGCTACACCCATTGCAATACCTCCACTTTGATACGTCCCATTGTAATATCTCCTATGTTTTTGAAAATTTCACGCAATAATATTACGCCCCTTTTCAAGCAAATCAAGCCGTTTTCATTCTCTGTGTAAGATCAAAGACTTGTACTTTTGGTTCATATTTGTGTGATCTGTATTTTGACAAAGCACCTTTGGTATTTTTAGGAACTCCGGTGTATTATGTTCGCATCAAAATAAAAGAGCCCCAGCATGACCGATGATCAAGATAACCATACCCGTTTAGAAACGTTGCGCCTTGAGCACCGGGACTTAGATGATGTGATCCACCGCCTGATCGCAGATGCGGATTCAGATCGGTTGCAAGTCCAACGCCTAAAAAAACGCAAGCTGCGGCTAAGGGATCAAATATTGCGCCTTCAAAGCGGATCGATTCCCGACATTATTGCTTAACCTCTCAAAGGTCTTCATCATGAGCACACCAGATCAAAGCATTGATTATTATTTCAGCGTCATGTCGCCTTGGGCTTATTTGGGGGATGCTCGGTTTTCAGAACTGGCCAAAAAACACAAATTGAAAATTCGCTATCACCCGCTGTTGTCCCCAGATTTATTTCCGGCAACGGGCGGGCAATTGTTAAAAGACCGGGCTCAACCCCGCAAAGACAATCGCCTGACTGAATTAAAGCGTTGGCGCGACCATTTGGGTCTTAAGATTAACCTTCAACCCAAGCACTTTCCCACCCCAGAACACAATGCGTCTCAACTGATTTTAGCCACCCAAGACCCCGGTCCGCTGACCCATGCGATTATGCGTGCCGTTTGGGAAGAAGACAAAGACATCAGCGATCTTGATACCTTGTCCACGATTGCCGATCACGTGGGCCTGAAGGGGGCCGAGCTTGTCAGCAGCTCCCAAACGCAAGCGTATGCAACAGCCGTCAAAGCCGAAACCGAGGCCGCCATAGCCGCCGGTGTCTTTGGCTATCCAACTTATGTATATCAAAACGAATTGTTTTGGGGACAGGACCGTTTGGATTTTTTAAGCCGGGCTTTGGGGACTTAAGCTGTCCATCACCTGCTTGGCCCGTTCAATGATATCGTCACCACTGTCACCGGGGGCGATTTCTGTAACGCCGAACTTGGCTTGAATATGCAATCTCTGACCCTGCCAAGAAAAACCATGAGCGGCCATTTCCGCGACCAGGTTATGGCCGCGTTGTGCGGCATGCACGGGATCGATTCCCGGCAGAACAATCCCAAAATCAAAATGGTCAAGACTGCCGATAACATCCCCGGCCTCGCATTTTTCCCGCAATATATCCGACGCATGAACCATCATGTTTTCCACCGCACCGCTCCCGTACTGGCTTTGCACGGTGTCGACATTGTTGATGCAAAAATACAAGACGCAAAACAGCACATGTTCATCTTCGACACGCCGCACGGCAAGACTTAACCTTGCCATAAAAGCTTTTCGCCGCATGACTTGAAGCAGGCGGTCTTTTTCGACTTGTTCTTCTAAGTATGCTTCGTGACCGTGGGCGCTGATCAATTGGCCGCGCAGGGCGTTGATTTCACCCAACAACAATTTAAGTGCTTTGCGCACGGGTTCGGTCATGTCTTCTTTGGGAATGCCAAACACCGATATTTCATCGTGATAATCTTCGGCTAAATGGCCCGAATGATCCTCAGATTCAGACCCCGCACCTTTGCCCTGTTCTTCGTTGTGT
>NVSZ01000099.1 GCA_002732845.1 Rhodospirillaceae bacterium | reverse complement strand
GCTGCTGTTGTTGTTAATTCCAGTTTGCTGATTACAGACACAGACAGTGCGAATATGAGTGGGGCTACGGTCTCGATTTCCAATAACTTTAAAGCCGGAGATACACTCGCGTTTTCCAATCAAAATGGCATTACCGGCAGTTACGATGCGGCCACAGGTGTCATGACGCTGACGGGTGCGGCGACAAAAGCGAATTACCAAACAGCCCTGCAATCCGTTACGTTTTCCGGGGCTAATGGTCCAGATCGAAGTGTTAGCTTCGTCGTTAAGGACGACACCCAACTCAGCACCACAGCCGTCACCGAAACCGTAACGGCGAACTTTGCCCCGGTTATGCTTCCCGCAAAGGTTCTGAGCCTTGACGGTGGGAACGATTATGTCGGTTTGGGAAATGATACAGCTTTAAGAATCACCGGAAATACGATCACGGTCGAAGCTTGGGTCAACGTGGGTTCTGTTGACGGTGCTCAACAATCGATCTTGTCTAAAGAACAGATTGGTGGCTATGGCATGGGCATCGGCACCAACGATAAGTTCTTTTTCCAAGTGCATGTTGGTGGGACTTATTATAAGGTTTATTCGAATGTGACAGCCCCGACCGGGGAATGGCATCAGATCAGCGGTGTCTATGATGGTAGCCAAGTCATCCTCTATATTGATGGTATTCAACAATCCTCGCCAATTAGCCTTACGGGAAATATTACCAGTTCGGCTTTTCAGGCCGTCATCGGGGGTAATCAAAATACGGGTTCTGTCGCCAATTTTTACCACGGTCAAGTCAGCGAACTCCGCATTTGGAACGATGCGCGAACAGCTTCGGAAATTGCGGCTAATCACGACACCATATTGACAGGCAGTGAAGCAAATTTAGCCGCACACTGGAAATTGGATGAAGGCACGGGAACGTCCGTTAACAATACCGTTTCCGGGGCCAGTACGGGCACCTTGACCAATGGGGCCACTTGGGCAGATACGGGGGCATCTGCATTATCCGCAATTGCCAAGGGTTCAACCGCACCTGCGGGCAATACGGTTGCCGATATAATTTTTGATGGATCGATCATCGATGTGGATGGTGCGGTTGAGGCCGTTGCCATCACAGCCGCAGAGTCCACCAACGGCGCGTGGCAGTTTTCCATAAATTCTGGCGCCAACTGGACGGCGTTTGCCACGTATACCGACGCCTCTGCCTTGCTGTTGGGTTCAGCTGACATGATTCGTTTTATCCCAACCGTCAGCACTTGGGTCGGTACGCCACAGATAACATATCGGGCTTGGGACAAGAGCTCGGGCACGGCAGGCACGATTGGCGATACCACCATCCAAGGTGGTTCTTCAGCCTTTAGTGTGTTGGCCAAAACGGCCTCTGTCGCCGTTGTTGATGCGCCAACGGCAACAGCTACGGGAACAACCTTAGCCTACACAGAAAATGATGTGGCTACGGTGACGGACAGCGGCATTACCTTAGCGGATGCCGACAGCACGTCCCTAACCGGGGCAACGGTGAAGATTTCGGCAAATTATCAATCGGGCGCGGATGTGCTGAGCTTTGTGAATCAAAACGGTATCACCGGGGCTTGGAACGCGACCACGGGTGTGTTGACCCTTTCCGGCACAACGACAGTTGCGAATTATCAAACGGCGTTACGCGCGGTTAAATATGTAAATTCCAGCGAGACGCCAACAACGGCAAATCGAACTTTGCAATACCAAGCCACGGATGAGACTTCGATCACCAGCGTGGTCGCCACGCGAACCGTTTCGGTGGCTCTTGCAAATGATGCGCCAGTGTTTGCCAATCTTGGCACCGTGGCATTTACCGAAGGTGGGGCGGCAACTGTTTTGGGTGCCACCTCATTGGTGTCAGATGTGGAACTCGATAACCTTAATAATTATTCGGGCGCGACCTTGACCCTTTCTCGCAACGGCGGAGCCAATGCACAAGATACGTTTAACAATGCGGGAACCTTAGGCGTGCTGATCCCAGGCGGGAACCTTGTTTATGGCGGTGTCACCATCGGTACCGTGAACACCAACACGGGCGGCACCTTGAGCTTAGTCTTTAATGCCAACGCCACGTCGGCGCTTGTCGATAGCTTGTTGCAAAACATCACCTATGCCAACACCAGCACCACGCCGCCGGCCAGTGTGCAAATTGACTATACGTTCTCGGACGGCAACACCAGCGCTCAAGGCACGGGCGGTGCCCTTACAGACACAGGCTCTGTGACGGTCAATATCACGGGCACGACGTATACGCCGACGGTGGCGGGGCCGGACTCCTCGGCAACGTCTGTTGGCACCTTTGGTAAATGGATTAAGGTCGGTGATTTTGATAATGATGGCGACCTAGATATCCTCAGTGCGTCCAACGCCAATCCGACTGGGGTCATTGTTAAAATACAAGGTCCAACGGGAACATTCTCGTCGTCCAGCCCCACCGTCAATATGGGAGCGACGACATTTGGCTTTGGGCCATATGGTGCCGATTTTGGTGATTTTGATAACGACGGAAGAATGGATCTGGTGACGGCTGGACCCAACGGCGGCGCGACGAGCCCGAACGCGTATTACCTAAACAATTCTTTGACGAGCAATTACGATCTCGTGGGCTCCACGTATACCCTTGGTGGCGTGGCGGGTTATAGCACGGAAGTGCTGACAGGTGATTTGAACGGGGATGGCAAGGATGATGTACTCTTTGCCATGTCCGGCAAAATTCTGATGGCCACCAGCACGTCCACGACGGGCAATCTTTCCTTTACGCATACGTCCCTGACGACACATTTGGTTGATGTGAGCCTGACACCGAACGTTGAAAGCGTGGCCATTGGTGATTTCAACGGCGATGGCTTGCAAGATATCTTCGCCGCCATTCGCCCCCCATCAAGTGGCGTCAATGCAACGGCTACCTATTCGGGGGGCTGGGTGTCGAATGGGACTTTTGTTGCGTCGGACCAAGTTTACATCAACGGCGGTGTCACGGGCGGCATTCCAGATTTCACCTCCAACGTTACGAATATCTCGGCTGGGAACTACATTGAATCCTTCACCAATAGTGTCGTTTCTGGCGATTTTAACGGGGACGGTAAAGACGATATCGTGCTGGGTAAAATCGGAAATGGTACGGGTGCCCATATCGGCGGCACCATCGAAGTATGGATGAGAAATGGTGCCAACAACGGCTTTGTCAATTCCAATACCTATGACGTTGATACCACGTCTGCAGGTGCGTTTCCAACCGTGAAAGCGATGCAGGTTGGTGACTTTAACAAAGATGGTAATCTGGATATAGTGGCGGCCTCTAAGACGGGTATCACATGGTTGTATGGCGATGGGGCCGGGGCATTTACCGTTGGGGCTACGGCCGCAGAGACGTCTGTTGAAAATATTGAAGTCGCCGATCTCAACGCGGATGGATTTTTAGACACAATTACCAACACGGGTAATATTTATTACGGACATGGTGCGAGTAATTCTGCATCCTCTTTCTCTGGCAATGCCACTTTGGCTGCGATCAACGAAGATGCGGCACCATCCTCAGGTGCCACGATTTTGTCATTGCTTTCGTCTAAATTTACCGCAACCGATTCAAACACCTTTACGGGTGTCGCAATTTCGGGTCATGGAGCCAATACGGTAACCGAAGGCTCGTGGCAGTATTCCACCAACACAGGCACCAATTGGTACACGATTGGCGATGTTAATCTTTCTTCTGCATTGTTGCTCAACACCTCAACTCTGATTCGGTTTGTGCCTGTGGCAAACTATAACGGCACACCGGGAAGTCTCACCGTCTTTGCCGTTGAAAGTTCCACCACCACAACGTTTACATCAGGAGCGACACGTCAAAGTTTCAACACCACCACGGACACAGGTGCCTCTCATGTCTCTGGGGGTGCTGTGACTTTAGGTACTTCGATCACAGCCGTTAGCGATGCAATAACGCCCTACAACAACTCAAATGCCCTGCATTTTGATGGGGTGAATGACACTGTTACGGTAGCCCATACGACGGCACTTTCACCGACCACGGCGATTACGGTGGAAACGTGGGTGCGCATTGATGCGGGGGGCGCGAATGATGGTTTGATCCATAAGATGGATTATGCAGGTGGTGTTATTACCGGGTATAAATTGACCTTAGATGCTACAGGGAAAACCGTTCTTTTTGATATTGCTAAAGGCGCAGCATCTTTTGCAGAGGCGTCCCATACTGCGGATATTTCGGATGGGGCATGGCACCATGTCGCGGGTGTTTATGACGGAAATTCCATGACGGTTTATGTTGATGGTGTTGCCGGAACGCCGAACGTTGTTGGCGCGGGTTGGCTTGCTGCGTCATCTACAGGTCTTGTTTTGGGTGTTGATGGTTATGATTCTGCTAACCGTGCATTAGACGGTCAACTCGACGACGTGCGCATTTGGAACGATGCGCGCACCGCCACCGAAATTCAACAGTCCATGAATGTTACCTTGAATGCTACCGACGAAGCCAATCTTCAGGGTTATTGGAAAATGGATGAAGGTACCGGAACCACGGTTGCGGATGTATCTGGAAATAACCAAACAGGCACTTTGACAAATGGACCAACATGGACATCTGGCGCGGCTCCGGTTGGGCGCAATGATGCATTGGTTTTGGATGGGGCAAACGATTATATGCTGGTTGCGGGTAGTGCCAGCCTCGACGTGACCACGGCTTTCACATTGGAAGCTTGGGTCTATACCACCGCAAACGGCACACAAACAATTGTTGCTCGCGATAATGTTGGAGCTGATGTTACGGGTGGTTACAACTTCTCTATTCAAAATGGCACAGGCTTGACTTACGAAACCAACAACACAAATTCAGCATCGGTTACGAACGTTATGACCACCGATGCTTGGCATCATGTGGCGGTGAGCTCATCCAATGGGGCTTTGACCTTTTATGTAGATGGAGCGTCCGTTGGCACCGGAACGGTCACATCACCTTCGGCTCTGGGGACCGGAACGGGCTTGATCATCGGTCGCCGAGGGGCTGCAAATGATTCTGATTTCACGGGCAAAATTGATGATGTCCGCATTTGGTCGGATACGCGCACCAGTGCTGAAATTCTCGACAACATGTCTACGACCGTGGATGTGAACGATTCCGCCAATGCCAACCTTGCCGCCAACTGGACTTTTGACGAAGGCACGGGAACGAAAGTTTATGACCGCACATCAAACAACAACGATGGCACGCTAACCAACCAAGCCAGCTTTGCCAGCCTTGACGTGCCGCCCAATGGGCAAAGCAATGCGATGGTTTTTGATGGCACCAGTGGTCATGTTTCCGTTGCCGATAATAATGTGCTTGATGTGACCACCAGCCTTACGATCGAAGCTTGGATCAATGCGAATGGTGCGGGAAGCCACGCCACCGAAGGCGGAATGATTTTGGCTAAGAATAGCTCATACCTTCTTGGTCGTTTCCCCGATGGCTCCATAAGATATGCATTGTCATCAGGGGGGACATATATGACGGGGACTTGGATCAATACGGGGTATATCGTGCCTCTTGATGAGTGGACACATATCGCCTTAACCTTTGATTCAATAGCACAAGAAGTAAAAACCTATGCTGATGGTGTCTTGGTTTCGACACAAACCAGCCCAACCATATCTGGTGCCATTGATGTGACGGCTAATGATGTGTGGATCGGTGCTTGGGAGCCGGGTGGAGGTACGCGGTACTTTGATGGTTCCATCGCCGATGCGCGGGTGTGGAATGATGTCCGCACCCAGACCGAAATCAARGACAGTRTGAACAATACACTTGTCGGTAACGAAGCAAACTTAGTCGGCAATTGGCAATTGGATCAAAGCACGGGCGGTGTTGTTGATGATGCAACCGCGAACAGTTTGAACGGCACCCGCGTTGGCGGAACATCTTGGGTGAATTCAACGGAAACAGTCCCCAATGGGGCTGATCATGCGCTGAAACTTGATGGCACCTTTGGTCATGTCGCCATAGCCGATCACGTGGCACAAGATGTCACGACCAAGTTCACGATAGAGACTTGGATTAATCCCCAAGGTGCTGGCAACACTGACCAGATGATCTTATCAAAGAACACGTCTTACCAGTTAATGCGTGCCGCCGATGGCACTGTTCAATTTTCGTTATATAATGCGGGATGGTTTGGATCTACAGTTTGGCATAGCACGGGATATGTTGCGGCGCTGGACACTTGGACCCACCTTGCCCTGTCCTATGATGGGTCTTTGGCAACGAATACGGTGAAGCTTTATGCCGATGGTGTTCTGGTATCCACAACGGCCAGCAATGTTGAGGTACCTGATAGCGTCGCGATCACGAACAGTTATGGTCTGTGGATTGGTGGGCGCGAAACGCTTGGTGGCACGTCTGGCACAAACTTTTTCGAAGGCTCTCTTGCCGATACACGGCTGTGGAACGATGTCCGCAGCCAGACTGAAATCCAAACCAATATCAACAATACTCTGGTTGGTAATGAAGCCGGACTGGCGGGCAATTGGAAAATGGATCAAAGCACGGGCGGTGTTGTTGATGATGCAACCGCAAATAATTTAAATGGCACACGAATTGGTGGCACCGAGTGGGTAAATTCAACGGAAGTAGCGCCCAATGGATCTAATTCAGCCCTCAACTTAGATGGCGTGAATGACTACGTTGATCTCGGCACCGTCACGGGACTTTCCGGCGCGTATACGGTTGAGACTTGGATTAAGCTGGAGGCTTATAATACAACGGCCAATGGCTGGGCTCATTTGGTCGACTTTGGCAATGGGCAAGCAAATAGTAATATTTATTTGGGATTGAAAGGGACAACGGGGGAACTGGTCTTTAACAATAGTGTTGGGGGGCTGGGAACAGGGATTGTTTCGACCAGCGCAATAACCTTGAATGAATGGGTTCATGTTGCTGCCGTTAATAATGGCGATGGAACCGGTGTTGTTTATTTTAATGGAGTGGCGCAATCCGTTACTGGAAATACAACGGACTTATCGGCAGGAGAAAACATCACAAGGACAGCAAACTACATTGGTAAAAGTAACTGGGCCGTGGATGATTATATCGATGGTCAAGTCAGCGATGTGCGGATATGGAATGATGCGCGTACGGTTACAGAAATTCAAAACAATATGAGCAAGCAGTTGGTGGGTAACGAAGCCAACCTTGTTGGCAATTGGCAGCTTGATGAAGGAACCGGAACAACGGCGACGAATATTGTCACAGGTGGAAGCACAGGCACGCTGACCAATGGCCCGGTTTGGAATACGATGCCGACAGCCGGTGCAGATGTGGCTTCTTCTGACACCAACCACGCAATGAAATTTGATGGCACGAACGACTTTGTTGAAGTCGGTACAGGCCTGACCATGTCCGCCAATATGACGTTTGAAGCTTGGGTTCAGGCGGGAAATCCAAATGGAACACAACAAGATGTCATGAGCAATTTTGATAGCACGGGTTACGTCTTGGGCGTTGGGACGGGCAATAATTTCATTTTCGGCATCAATACCGGGGCGGGCTATGTTGAGGCCAGCGGCACCAGCACGGTTGCAGC